>JANXTM010000066.1 GCA_025352405.1 Polaromonas sp. | reverse complement strand
GATTGCCGGCGGACTGGGCGTGATTGATGCGGCGCAGACCCACAAAATCGCCTTCCCGGCCGGCAGCCTTCTGATTCAGTTGGGAGGCCCCGGTATGCGCATCGGCATGGGCGGCAGCGCTGCCAGCTCCATGGCCACGGGCACCAACGCGGCACAACTGGATTTTGATTCGGTGCAGCGCGGCAACCCCGAAATCGAGCGGCGTGCGCAAGAGGTGATCAACCAATGCGCGCAGTTGGGCCAGGCGAATCCGATTCTGGCGATCCACGACGTGGGCGCAGGCGGCTTGTCAAATGCCTTCCCCGAACTGACGAACGACGCAGGGCGGGGCGCAAGGTTTGACCTGCGCGCCGTACCGCTGGAAGAAAGTGGGCTGAGCCCCAAAGAGATCTGGTCCAACGAAAGCCAGGAGCGCTACGTGATGGCGATTGCGCCTGAATCGCTGCCGCAATTCACCGCGTTTTGTGAGCGCGAGCGTTGCCCATTTGCAGTGATTGGTGTGGCGACGGAAGAGCGGCAATTGGTGTTGACGGATGCGGATGCCGATACCCCGGTGGACATGCCGATGAATGTGTTGCTCGGCAACCCCCCCAAAATGCATCGCGACGTGAAGACTGTCACGCACAGCATCAAGCCCATCGACCTCACAGGCGTCGATCTGCAAAAAAGCGCAATTGACGTACTCAGCCACCCCACAGTCGCGTCCAAACGCTTTTTAATCACCATCGGCGACCGCACGGTTGGCGGTCTCACGCACCGTGACCAGATGGTCGGCCCGTGGCAAGTGCCGGTGGCTGACTGCGCCGTGACGCTGGCCGATTACCAGGGCTTTGCAGGTGAGGCCATGAGCATGGGCGAACGCACGCCGCTGGCCGTTGTCAATGCCGCGGCGTCCGGCCGTATGGCGGTGGCCGAGGCCATCACCAACCTGCTGGCCGCGCCGATTGAGCTGTCGCGCGTCAAGTTGTCGGCCAACTGGATGGCCGCTTGCGGTGAGCCGGGCCAGGACGCCGCCTTGTATGAAACCGTCAAGGCGGTAGGCATGGCGCTGTGCCCGGCACTGGGCGTGTCGATCCCGGTCGGCAAAGATTCTCTGTCGATGCGCACCGTCTGGAAAGATGGAAGTGACAGCAAAAAAGTCACGTCACCTGTCTCACTGATCGTCAGCGCTTTTGCCACGTTGGCAGATGTACGCGGCACACTCACGCCACAGTTAAATACCGCAGAAGCCGACACAACACTGATTCTGATTGATCTGGGCAAGGGCCAGATGCGCATGGGCGGCTCCATCCTGGCGCAAAGCCTGCAGTGCGAAGACGGCGCTGTGCCAGACCTGGACGACCCGAAAGACCTGGTCAATCTGGTCAACGCCATCAACGCCTTGCGTGCTCAGGGCCAGATTCTGGCTTACCACGACCGCAGCGATGGCGGCCTGTTCGCCAGCTGCTGCGAGATGGCCTTTGCTGGTAACGTCGGCGTGTCACTCAACATCGACATGCTGCTGGTCGAGGGCGACGGCATCAGCGACAGCCGGATGGACACTGGCGACAGTAAAAACTGGGCCTCACAAGTCGGCGCTCGGCGCGACGAGCTGACGCTCAAGGCGCTGTTCAACGAGGAGCTGGGTGCGGTGATCCAGGTGCGTACCGAAGTGCGCAATTCCGTCATGCAAACGCTGCGTGAACACGGTTTGTCGAAATTCAGCCACTTTATCGGCAAAACCCGCCCACAGCACGCCGCGCTTGAGGTCGGCAAGGGCGAGGTGCAGGTCTGGCGCGACACCAAAGTCGTATTCAAAGCCAAATTGCAAGACCTGCATCAGGTCTGGGACTCGGTCAGCTGGAAGATTTGCCAGCAGCGAGACAACCCGGCAGGCGCAGACGCAGAACACGTTTCAGTGGGCGACCCCACCAACCCCGGTTTACATGTGCATCTGACGTTTGAACCCAATCGCGTTCAGGCTGCACCCGCGCTCATGCTTTCCCGTCCCAAAGTCGCCATCCTGCGCGAACAAGGCGTGAACTCCCACGTCGAGATGGCTTACGCTTTCACGCAAGCGGGCTTTGAGGCTTGCGACGTGCACATGACCGACCTGCAAACCGGCAGGGCGCAACTGGCCGACTTCAAGGGCGTCGTAGCCTGCGGCGGCTTCAGCTACGGCGACACACTGGGGGCCGGTATCGGTTGGGCGCGTTCGATTACCTTCAACCCGCTCCTCTCAGCGCAGTTCAAGGCCTTTTTTGCAAGGCTTGATACCTTCGGCCTGGGCGTGTGCAATGGTTGCCAGATGTTCGCCGAACTGGCTGAAATCATTCCCGGTGCCCAGGCCTGGCCACGCTTCACCACGAACCGCAGCGAGCGCTTTGAAGCCAGGTTGAGCTTGGTCGAAGTGCTTGAATCCCCCAGCCTGTTCTTCAAGGGCATGGCCGGCAGCCGCCTGCCTATAGCGGTAGCACACGGCGAAGGCTTTGCCAATTTCGAAAAGCAGCTGGGCGGGCGCGGCAACGCGAGCCAGGCCATAGCCGCCATGCGCTACGTAGACAACCTCGGCCAGCCCGCCCAGAGCTACCCGGCCAACCCCAACGGCAGTCCCGGCGGCCTGACGGCAGTCACCACTGCAGACGGTCGCTTCACAGCCATGATGCCGCACGCAGAGCGCGTCTTCCGCAATATTCAAATGAGCTGGAGCCCGCTGGACAGCGGCGCGCATAGCCCGTGGATGGAGTTGTGGCACAACGCGAGACGTTGGGTGGATTAGCGTGTGGAGCAGTCGTTGAATCCGGCGATATGGCAGGTTGTTATTGAACTGTCCCTAGTCGGTTAGGTCCGATCCAAGCTCGGAGAAGTCACGTTTGCCCACTGAACTATCGACGTCCGGTATGCCAGGATTTTCAAGCGCACCGGTGGGCATGAGCACGGCAAGGCAGTGCTTTCGCCTGTTACGGGTGGTTTACTGAAGCTCGCCGCTCACGCCTGCACCGATCAAGCCACCAATGCAATCACCAGCGCTGATTCGTCCACAAAAGCCTGCAACAGTGCGCCTGTTTTTACACTACGGCCTGCCGCCGCAAAGCCGACCAGTTGGAGGCCAGCGTCGAGTTGCAGGGACACCTCGTCGCCTGCTGCCCCACGGCTGATGCGCACGGCCTGGCCGCGCACACAATGGCTGGTCAGACTCTGGCTTGGTGCTGCAGCATCAGAAGGCCAGGGCGTCACGACCACGGCGGTGGCCTTGCACAGCGCCAGCACTTGCTGGCCTTTTTGCAAACCTAACAACTCGGCGCTGGCTTGGGTGATGCGCGACACCAGCAGGGCCTGGTTCGCAAGCCGCAGGTAGACGCGCACCACCTGGCCTTCGCGCACCAGTTTTTGGATCTGGCAGGGCAACTGGTTGCGCATGCTGGTGCGCACCCCCATGTTGGCTAATACCGGCAAGGCGCCGGACAGCGACTGCTCAGCTGAGGTGTACGAGGCCAATACCTGGCTACGCGTTTCATTGAGCAGACGGGCAATGACCAGCAATTTTTGCCCTGCCGCTGTGACGCTGGCACCCCCGCCACCAGCGCCACCTACTGCACGCTCGACCAATGCCACGCCAGCCAGATTGGTCAGGGTGTCGATGGCTTGCCACGCGGCCTTGTAGCTGACTTTGGCTTCGCGCGCTGCCTGCGAGATCGAGCCACTTTCGCCCACTAGGCGCAGGATATCTATTCTTTTGTCAACGGGTTGGTGGCTCAATGCGCTGGCCAAAGATCCGCCGCCTGAGGACTGGGCCGGCCAGTGTTCGGGGGAGGTTTTTTTCATAGACTTGTATTTCGCTATTCTAAAATAGAATAGCGAAATCTTTTTTTTAAAAATTCACCATGCGTCCACTTGGTCCTCGCTGGCTTTCAGGTTTTCTGGTTTGTATTGCCTGCAGCACTGCTTTTGCCGATGAAGTGCAGGTCGCTGTTGCGGCCAACTTCACGGCTCCCATGAGGCTGATAGCCGCCGCATTTGAAAAAGACAGCGGTCATAAGGTGGCATTGACTTTTGGGGCAACCGGCAAGTTTTATGCACAGATTACCAACGGTGCGCCGTTTGATGTTTTTCTTGCCGCTGACGAACAAACGCCCGCCCGACTTGAAAAAGAAGGCGCCGCCGTCCACGGCTCCCGCTTCACCTACGCCACTGGTAAGCTGGTGTTGTGGTCGGCCCAGCCGGGCGCCGTGGACGCCCAGGGCGCAGTCTTGAAAACAGGTGACTTTAAAAAGATCGCCATCGCCGCCCCCAAACTGGCACCCTACGGCGCGGCTGCGCTTGAAAGTATTACCAAACTCGGGCTGCTCAGTCGTCTGGAGCATCGAATTGTCGTCGGTGAAAGCATAGGCCAGGCCTTCAGTTTTATCGCTTCTGGCAATGCCGAGCTGGGTTTCATTGCGTTGTCTCAGGTTTATGAAAATAGCCAAATAAAAAGTGGTTCCGCCTGGCTGGTTCCCCGGTCGCTGTACGGCCCAATCCGCCAGGATGCCGTGTTGCTCGGCAAGGGCGCTGGCAACAAGGCGGCGATCATGTTGCTGGCTTTTCTTAAAACTGAGAACGCCAAAGTTGTGATTCGCTCTTTCGGCTACGCCCCCTGAGCCAGCGCGCCGTAACTTGATTTTTAAGCATATGGATCAGGCTGGATTTCAGGCAATAGTCCTCACTCTACGGTTGGCAGCGGCTACCACGCTGATCCTGCTTTTGGTGGGAACCCCGCTCGCTTGGTGGCTTGCGCGTACGCGCTCCTGGCTTAGGGGCCCGGTTGGCGCGCTGGTGTCTTTGCCACTGGTGTTGCCGCCCGTGGTACTTGGCTTTTACCTGCTGGTACTGATGGGCTCAAACGGTCCGCTGGGCCAGCTGACGCAGTCCTTCGGCTGGGGCCTGCTGCCTTTCAGCTTTACCGGGTTGGTCATTGGTTCGGTGTTTTATTCCCTGCCGTTCGTTGTGAAGCCGCTTGAAGATGCTTTTGAATCGATGGGCGATAGGCCGCTGGAAGTCGCCGCAACCTTGCGGGCCTCACCTTTGGACACGTTTTTCAGTGTTGTGGTGCCGCTTTGCAAACCGGCTTACCTGACAGCCGCTGTGATGGGCTTTGCACATACGGTGGGCGAGTTTGGCATTGTGCTCATGCTGGGCGGCAACATAACCGGCAAGACGCGGGTGCTGTCAGTGCAAATCTACGACCATGTTGAGGCGCTGGAGTACACGCAGGCGCACTGGCTGGCTGGTGGGCTGCTGGCGTTTTCGTTTCTGGTGCTGCTGGCGCTGTACACACTGCAGCCTGATGGACGCAGAGACACTAAACGTACGGGCACGGGATCTGCTGGATGAACCGGATCCAGGCGTCTTTCCAGCGCCAGCTCGGCGACTTTTCACTCAATGCAGTGCTCGACCTCCCAGGGCGCGGAGTCACGGCTATTTTTGGTAGCTCGGGCTCGGGGAAAACGACTTTGCTTCGGTGCGTGGCTGGGTTGGAGCACACGCCGAACGGCTACCTCAAGGTCAACGATCGTGTGTGGCAAGACTCCGCGATTGGCCTGTTTGTGCCGGTGCATCAGCGCCCGCTGGGTTATGTGTTCCAGGAAGCCAGCCTGTTTGCGCACCTCAATGTGCAGCGCAACCTTGACTACGGCCTGCGCCGGGTGCCACCGGCCGAACGTCGCGTGTCGCTCGGCGACGCCATCGAACTGTTGGGCATCGGCCATCTCCTTCAGCGCCAGGGTGACGCATTGTCTGGCGGCGAACGCCAGCGCGTGGCCATTGCCCGGGCGTTGGCTGCCAGCCCGCGGCTGCTGTTGATGGACGAGCCGCTGGCCTCGCTTGATGTACAGCGCAAGGCCGAAATCCTTCCTTATCTTGAGCGCCTGCATGACGAGCTCAACATCCCCGTGCTGTATGTCAGCCATGCGCCCGACGAAGTCGCCCGGCTGGCTGACCACCTGGTGCTGCTGGAGGCGGGCCGTGTACTGGCCAGCGGCCCCACACGCGAGTTGATGACGCGCATGAATCTGCCGCTGGCTTATGGCGATGCTGCCGCCGCGATCATCGACGTCGTGGTGAGCCGTGTTGAACCCGCTTACTACCTCAGCCATGCCGCATTTGCCGGTGGTCAGATCAGTTTGCTCAATTCAAATCTGCTGATCGGACAGCGCGTGCGCGTGCGCATACAGGCGCGCGACGTAAGCCTGACCTTGCAGCACCAGGAAGGCACCAGCGTGTTGAATATTTTCCCCGTCTCGGTGACCCGCATCAGCAGCGACAGCCCGGGTCAGGTAATGGTTTGCCTGAACGCGGGTGGCAGCCCAGGCTGCCAGCTGTTGGCTCGCATCACCTCGAAGTCAGCTGAGGCGCTGCAACTGCAGTCTGGCAGTCAGATCTATGCACAGGTCAAGAGTGTCGCGGTTTTGGGCTAACGAGTCCCCGCAAAAGGCTGAAAGCGCAGGTTGCCTGAAAGCAGTTGAACGAACATGAGACAAATCAGCCTTGCAACCATCGGAGACAAGAACTCGCCCTGGGGCCGCTTGCCGGACAAAGCCGGGCAGCTCAAAGCCAGCGGCCGTACGAAGCTCGAGCATCGGATTTGGGTCACCAAGCGCCAGTTCGGTTTGACCAGGGTTCGCTACGAAGGACTGGCGAGAAACACTGCGAAGTTGACGATATTGTTTGCGCTGAGCAATGCGTGGATGGCAAGAAGCTATTTGCTTCACCATCAAATTCGCGGCCTTTTTGCTCACACGAACCATTGTTTCAGGGCGCTGCTGAGGGTTACAGGTGCATCTGGTGCACAGCCGAATTGGTTTGCCTTTAATCTATTCACTCATGAACTCGCCGCAAGCCCTTCCCATCGTTGTCTGGTTCAAGCGGGATTTACGCTGGCATGACCACGCACCGCTGGCTAATGCGGCCTCGTGGGCAAGCGCAAGCGGTGCCATGGTCTTGCCACTATGGGTTTACGAGCCAGAGCTCTGGGCACAGCCAGACATGGCACCCCAACATTCAGGTTTTGCCCAGGAATGTGTTCATGATCTGGAACGCTGGATTGCGCAGGACGGCGGCAAGCTATGCCTTTTACGGGCAGAGATGTTGGTCGTGTTGCAAGCACTGCATGCGCAAATCGGCGCTTTTACACTGGTTAGCCACGAAGAAACCGGCAATGGATGGACGTTTGCGCGGGACCTTGCTGTGGCTGCTTGGTGCGCAGGCAAGGGAGTTGAGTGGCGCGAGTTTCCTGGCAACGGCGTGGTCCGCAGGCTGTCAGCACTGGGTGGGCGTGACCGCTGGAGCCGACTTAAGGCAGGCCGCATGGATGCGCCCGTGATTGCACCACCGCAGGCGGTTCGTTGGCTCGATTGGCACGTCGCCGGTTTGCCTGTGGATACATCACACGGAGTCTTCCAGTCAACGTCACCAGTCGGTGATTTGCCCGACCGAAAGCATGGTGGCCGGACCGCTGCGGAAACCGAGCTGGCTTCTTTTTTAAAGCATCGGGCGCAACACTACCGCTTTGAAATGTCCAGCCCCGTCACGGCAGCCCAAACCTGTTCACGTATTTCAGCCCATCTGGCGTGGGGAAGTTTGAGCATTCGTGAGTGTCTGCACGCGGTAACTGCCCGGCGCTTGGCGTTGCAGGCTCTGCCCGCGGAGAAGCGGCTGACTGGATTTTTGCAGTCTCTGCGCAGTTTTGAAGGCCGCTTGCACTGGCATTGCCATTTCATCCAGAAGCTGGAATCGGAACCCGCCATTGAGTTCAAAAATGTCAACCGCGGCTTTGACGGGCTTCGCAATGAGGCGGACAGTGCCGGCGAGCTGTCGGTCGTGGAACAGCAGCGACTGGCCGCCTGGTGTAGTGGTGATACGGGCTATCCCTTCGTTGACGCATGCATGCGCAGCCTGCTGGCTACCGGCTGGATCAACTTTCGCATGCGGGCAATGTTGATGAGTTTTGCGTCGTACCAGCTGTGGCTGCATTGGCGGCCCACCGGTCTGCATTTGGCGCGTGCCTTCACCGACTACGAGCCCGGTATCCACTGGAGCCAATGCCAGATGCAATCAGGCGTGACGGGCATCAACACAATTCGTATTTATTGCCCTGTCAAACAAAGCCGTGACCAGGACCCCAGCGGTGCGTTCATTCGAGCGTGGTTACCGGCCTTGCGAGACCCCGCACTGGTGCCTGATACCCTTATCCACGAACCGTGGCGCATGCTGACACCGCCGCCCGGCTATCCGGCACCCATCGTCGATCTGAAGGCTGCAACGCTTGCGGCTAAAAACCGGATTTATCCAAGAAAGGCCGAACCAGAGGTGCAGGCGCAGGCACGACAGGTGTTCGATAAACACGGCTCCCGTGCTTCAAACCGGGCAGCCATGGAACGGGGCGGCCAGCGGCCAGCTGCCGCCAGCAAACAGGGATCCGCCGTCGCGCAAAACGGCGCGCAGCAGATGCAACTTGACTGGTAAATGCACGGTGGCAAGTCAATACACCAGCCGCTCGGGCTTTAACTCTTGCAGGATGGTGGTGGCAATCTCTTCAATCGACTTGGTGGTGGTGGACAACCAGCGAATGCCTTCGCGCCGCATCATGGCTTCGGCTTCGTGGATTTCATGGCGACAGTTGGCCAGGCTGGCGTAAACAGAATTGGGTCGACGCTCATTGCGTATCTGGG
>JANXTM010000026.1 GCA_025352405.1 Polaromonas sp. | reverse complement strand
CGCTGCTTGTTATATCCGCCCTGAGCGCTTGCGCCGTCTATGCACCGCCAAACGGCGGCGCTTATGTCTACGGCAGCGGCGTGGATGCCCAACCCGTTTACGCAATGCCTCCGGCGTATGCCGCGCCTTACTACTCCGATTACCCCGGCTACGGGGGCCAGCCATACCCTGGCGCCCCTTTATTTTTCAACTTCGGCATCCGCTCTGAAGGAGATTACCGCCAACCCCATCCGGGTTATCGTGGGGGGCGGGGTGGTTTTCGGGGCAGAGATGGGCACGACGACGGCCCCAGGCGCGGAGACCGGTGATCTCTATAGTTAAATTGGCCACTGCGGCAGCACATATGGCGGTTATACGCTATTAATTTAGTAGCAATTTGTCAAGCTGGCGTGGGCATCCGTCATGTCAACATTCATGGCTTCAGATAGCAGTCATGGCTTCAGCCTTTACCTGGTTAGTAGTCACCATAAAGTAGGGCAATTTTTATAGTCTCCCCTAGAATGGCTGTAGGAGGAGGAATGACCCCAGAAGCCAAAGCCAGAGCCACTATTGACGCGCTGCTGCACCAAGCAGGCTGGCACGTTTGTGAGATGGGTCAAGCCAATATTCACGGCGCACGAGGCGTTGCCATTCGCGAATTCCCCCTCAACCCTGGCTACGGCTTTGCCGACTACCTGCTGTACATAGACGGCAAAGCCGCTGGCGTGATTGAGGCCAAAAAAGAAGGCACAACCCTGACCGGCGTAGAAGTGCAATCTGCCCGCTATGCCCAGGGCTTGCCAGCAACTTTGCCAGCCTGGGTGCGTCCGTTGCCCTTTAGCTACGAATCAACCGGTATAGAAACGCACTTCACCCAGGGGCTTGACCCGCTGCCACGGGCGCGGGCCGTGTTTGCATTTCACCGGCCAGAAACATTGGCTGCGTTCCTTATAGATCAGGCTAAACCAATTCCCGTTCGGGCTGAGCCTGTCGAAGCCCACCCTTCGACAAGCTCAGGGCGAACGGTAGAGGAGCCCCGTGCAACTTATGGAGCTGATGCCGCAGCCCCCACCTTCCTTGGCCGCCTGCAATACATGCCGCCGCTAAAAGAAGACGGCCTGTGGCCCGCGCAAATCATCGCCATCCGCAATCTTGAGGCCTCCCTTAAAGCCAACAAGCCCAGAGCGCTGATCCAGATGGCTACCGGCAGCGGCAAAACTTTCACCTCCATCAGCTTCATTTACCGCCTTATCAAGTTTGCAGGTGCCAGGCGCGTGCTGTTTTTGGTAGACCGGGGCAACCTGGGGCGTCAAACCAAAAAAGAATTTGACCAATACACCTCGCCGTACAACAACTACAAGTTTGGTGAGGAATACATCGTTCAGCACCTGCAAAGCAACCAGCTGGACACCACAGCCCGCGTCACTATTTGCACTATTCAGCGCCTGTTCAGCATGCTCAAGGGCAGGCACCTTGCACTAGAAGATGACGAGCAAAGTGCCGACGGCCTGAGTAATCTGTTCGCACGGCCTGAACCGATCAGTTACAACCCGGCTTTCCCCATCGAGACCTTTGACATCATCGTCACCGACGAAGCCCACCGCAGCATCTACAACCTGTGGCGGCAGGTGCTCGAATATTTTGACGCCTACCTGATTGGCCTGACAGCCACGCCAAGCAAGCAAACCTTTGGCTTTTTTAACCAGAACCTAGTCATGGAATACGGCCACCAGCAGGCCGTGGCCGATGGCGTTAACGTCAATTACGACGTGTACCGCATACGTACGCGGGTCAGTGAGCAGGGCGCGCAGGTAGAGGCAGGCTACTCCGTCGGCTACCGCGACCGCCTGACCCGCAAAACTCGCTGGCAAGAGCTCGACGAAGACATGGCCTATGACGCCGACGCACTCGACCGCGCCGTGCAAACGCCCGACCAGATTCGTACCATCGTCCGCACCTTCAGGGACAAGCTGCATACCGAAATCTTCCCCGGCCGCACCGAGGTGCCCAAAACCCTGATCTTCGCCAAAGACGACAACCACGCCGAAAAGATTGTCGAAATTCTGCGCGAAGAGTTTGGCAAGGGCAACGACTTTGCGCAAAAAATCACCTACAGAACCACAGGCGCGACGCCTGAGCAACTCATCAAAGATTTCCGTGTCAGCTACAACCCGCGCATTGCCGTCACGGTAGACATGATTGCCACCGGCACCGACATCAAGCCGGTCGAGGTTGTGATGTTCATGCGCTCGGTCAAAAGCCGCAACTTCTTTGAGCAGATGAAAGGCCGTGGCGTTCGCATCTGCGACCCCAACGACCTGCAGGCCGTAACGCCCGACGCAGTGAGCAAAACCCACTTCGTCATCGTTGACTGCGTGGGCGTGTGCGAGCAGGACAAAACCGACTCCGCCCCCATGGACGCCAAAAAGTCTGTGCCGTTTGACAAACTGCTGCAAGCCGTGGCGCTGGGCAATGTAGAGCCCGAGGTGCTGAGCAGCGTGGCCGCCCGCCTGGCCCGGCTGGACCGCGAGCTGACCGAGCCAGACAGGCAGCGCATCGCCAACGCATCAGGCGGCTACAGCCTTAAAGAGCTGGCACGCGGCATCGTGCAGGCACTGGACCCTGACCTTGCAGCCACTCACCCCGAGCTGGTTGAAGGCCGCACGCTAACAGCAGTCAAACCCCTGTGCGACCCAGCCCTACGCAACCTGCTGATTGACCTGAAGAAAAAGGCCGAACAAGTCATAGACACCGTGACGCAAGACCAGCTGATTGAAGCTGACTTTTCAGAAGCCGCCCGCGACCGCGCCAAAGGCACGGTAGAAAGCTTTGAAAAATTCATCGCCGACCACAAAGACGAAATCACCGCGCTACAAATTTTGTACCAGCAGCCGCAACGTTTAAAAGGGCTACAGGCCGAAACACTCACATTTGAAGCCCTCAAAGCCCTGGCCGACACCCTGCAAGCTCCGCCGCATTTATGGACAGAAGGCCAGCTGTGGCAAGCCTACGCCGCACTCGACAAAACCAAAGTCAAAGGCGAAAACCGCAAACGCATATTGACCGACCTGGTCAGCCTGGTGCGCTTTGCCATGCACCAAAGCAATGAGCTGGTGCCCTTCCCAGAGCGCGTCAACGCCAACTTTAAAGCCTGGCTGGCACAGCAAACGCAGGCCGGCACCCTATTTACCCCCGAACAACTCCACTGGCTAAACATGATCCGCGAACACATAGCAGGCAACCTGACGATAGTGCCCGATGACTTTGAATATTCCCCCTTCGCGCAAGAAGGCGGCATGGGCCGCGTGCACCAGCTGTTTGGCGCGGAACTGCCCAAGGTGCTTGAGACTATGAATCGGGAGTTGGCGGCGTGAATGCAAAGCAGCGCGTTTTCATCAGCTCCGTGCAAAAAGAGCTGACGCTGGAACGCCGTGCGGTCAAAGACTTCATTCACGCCGACCGGCTTGAAATCTGGAACCCCGGCGAATTGCCCCCAGAGTTGACGGTAGACAACCTGCGCCGCCCGCATGCGTCCATCCCCCGCAGCCCGCGCATTGCTGAACCACTGTTTTTAGCCCGCTACATTGAAAAGGCAGGCACCGGCACGCTGGACATGATCAGCCAGTGCGCCCAGGCGGGCTTACCCGCGCCAGAGTTTCGGCAAGACGGCGGGCAGTTTATTCAAATGCTGTGGCGGCCAAAAAGCGCAGCTGATGTGGACGAAGGCACCAAGTCAGGCACCAAGCCAGGGAGCAGGTCGGGACCAAGTCAGGACCAAGTCGACATCCTCGTCAAAGCCAGTGCTGGTGCGGCTTTGGCTGATTTGATGACGGTAGCCGGAAGATCCAACAGGACCAAGTTCCGGGACCAAGTCATCAAGCCGCTGATGGATCAAGGCTTGCTGGAAATGACCCTGCCCGACAAACCCACCAGCAGCCAACAGAAATACAGACTCACTGAGCAGGGTACGGCATGGCTGGCCAATC
>JANXTM010000325.1 GCA_025352405.1 Polaromonas sp. | reverse complement strand
ACGTTGGCGGCATGCCGAACAGCTACTGCAGCGGCAATGTTTTTGAAGTCCCTGAAGGCGCTACGCAAGAAGAAGAAGTCACCCGCCGTCGTCACGTTTGCCGACAGATCATCGCCATCCTTACCGAGAGCGACAAAATGCGGGGCGACGAGCGCGCCAACTTTGTAGTGGGCAAGCTTGAAGCGCTTGAGCAGTCCACAAGCGCCTAAACGCTGAGCCTTTATGCCTTTGGGCCTTCGGGGGTTTAGGACTTAGGGCTTAGGAATAAAAACCGGGTCGCTCTGCGGCCCGGTAAGTTTTATAGTGATTTAACAAGACTGATCATGAACCACGACAAAACCCAAGAAATACCGACACGCCTGCGCCTGCAAGTGCGGCAAATCCGGTTTGAAGGCGTGGGCATTAACTCTTATGAATTGGTAGACCCTGCCGGCCTGCCCTTGCCTGCTTTTGAAGCTGGCGCGCACATTGATGTTCATTTGGCGCAAGGTCTGGTGCGCCAGTATTCGCTGAGCAATGACCCGGCCGAACGGCATCGTTATGTCATTGCGGTGTTGAATGATGCGAACGGGCGTGGTGGCTCACGCACGCTACACGAGCAACTGCACGTGCAAGACTTTGTCGAGGTCAGCTCGCCGCGAAACAATTTTCACCTGAGTGAACACGCCGCAAAAGTTATCCTGATCGCTGGCGGGATTGGCGTCACGCCACTGAAATCAATGGCTCATCATTTAGAGCGCACAGGCAAACCTTACGAGCTTTACTACTGCGCCAAAGACCGCGACTACGCAGCGTTCAGCGGCGAGTTTGAACTCTTCAGCAGCAAAGACTCGCACCGCTTCCATTTCGACGGGGGTAACCCTGCCGAGGGTCTGAACATCAGTGAGCTGCTGCGCGAGCCGGAAGACGGCCAACACGTGTACTACTGCGGCCCGGCAGGGTTCATGAAAGCTTGCGCCGCTGCCTCAACGCATTGGCCGGCGGGCACGGTGCACGCCGAGCATTTCAAGGTCGCAGCCGACGCCACTGGTGGAACCGACCTTTCGGCCGCGGGAGAAGTGGGTGGCTTCACAATCAAAGTTACCAGCTCGGGTGCGCTGGTCGAAGTGGGCGCACAACAGTCGATTGTTGATGCACTGTCAGCAATTGGCGTCGTTATCGAAACCTCTTGCCAGTCCGGCTTGTGCGGCTCGTGCAAAACCCACTATTTGTCGGGCGACGTCGACCACCGCGATTGCATACTTAGCGACGACGAACATAAAGAGTACCTGACGGCCTGCGTTTCGCGTGCACGCAGCGGGGTGCTCGTGCTGGATTTGTAAGGCCGGCAGCGCGAAAAGGCCTGATCCCGTATCATGCGAGTCTTCGCGGGGATAGGGCACGGGCGAAACGGTGCAATTCGATGCCTACATTGCTTACACCCGCTTACCCTTGCTTTGTGCTGCTGTTCAGCGCTTGCTCCTTATCCCCTATGCAACGACCATGAAACTTTATTATTCCCCCGGTGCCTGCTCACTTTCGCCACACATCACCCTTCACGAAGCTGGCATCAACTTTGAAGCGGTGGCGGCTCCTACCAAAACCCACCTGCTGGCAGACGGCACCGACTACTACGGCATCAATCCGCTGGGCTACGTGCCACTTCTGGAATTGGACGACGGCACGCGCTTGACTGAAGGCCCGGCCATCGTGCAGTACATCGCCGACCAGGTACCCAGCAAACAGCTCGCTCCCGCCAACGGCACGGTGGCGCGCGCACAAATGCAGTCCTGGCTCAATTTCATCAGCACCGAGCTGCACAAGGGCTTTTCCCCGCTGTTCAACCCTGCAACGCCAGCCGATTACAAAACCATCGTCATTGAAAAACTCATGTCGCGCCTGAAATGGGTGGACGAACAATTGGCCAGCAAGCAATACCTGATGGGCGACGCTTTCAGTGTGGCCGACCCTTACCTGTTCACTGTGACCAACTGGGCTGCGGTTCTCAAGCTCGATATTTCAGGCTTTGCAAACCTCGCCGCCTTCCGCGCACGCATGTCAGTCCGCCCTGCGGTACAAGCGGCCATGAAAGCCGAAGGCCTGATCAAATAGTCTCAAGCCCAGTGCGTGAATGCCTGCAACTAAAAAAAACGGGCCACAAGGGCCCGTTTTTGCAGTGAGGCCAAGCCCCGCCAGATTATTTCTTGGCTTCCATGGCCTTGCACTCGGCCTTCATTTTGTCGTCCATTTTTGGATCGGCTTTTTTGCAGGCTGCTTTCATCTCTTCCATCTTTTTAGCATCCATAGGCGCTCCGCCCATAGGTGCACCAGCATGTGATGCCGCAAAAGCGACGCCAGAAGCCATTGCAAACGAGGCCATGACCAGGGTGGACAGTACTTTCTTCATTGAAAATCTCCGCATTTTTATTACTCATCGCCGAAATAGGCGCGTAAGCATAACGTCGCTCGCGGGCTGTTTGCAAGCGCAACCCAAGTAAACCCCTAGAAACCCGCGCGGGTTCCTCGCACAAATCAGGCAATCTGTCTTACACACGCTTATCAGGTTTACGTCACAATCTTTTTTCATTTGAAAACCACGAACCTCAAGCCTATGCACACTTTATTTGACCCCGTCCACGCAGGTGATCTGCAACTTGCCAACCGTATTGTCATGGCACCGCTCACGCGCAACCGTTCACCAAACGCCATTCCCCCGACGATTGCCGCCACCTACTATGCCCAGCGCGCCAGCGCCGGACTGTTGATCACCGAAGCCACGGCGATCAGCCATCAAGCCCAGGGCTACTCAGACGTACCCGGCCTTTATGGCACCGAGCAACTCGACAGCTGGAAAAACGTCACCCATGCGGTACACGCTGCTGGCGGCAAAATCGTGGTGCAGCTTTGGCATGTAGGTCGCGTGTCCCACACCGATCTGCAACCGGACAACGGTGCGCCGGTTGCACCGTCGGCCATCACTGCCAAAACCAAAACCGTTTTGATCAAGGACGGAGTGCCGGCATTTGTAGACACCTCTGCACCGCGGGCGCTGCGTGCCGACGAGCTGCCTGGCATCGTACACACCTACCAGGTGGCGGCGCGCAACGCAGTTGAAACGGCGGGCTTTGACGGCGTTGAAATTCACGGTGCGAATGGTTACCTGCTCGACCAGTTTTTGAAAACCGGCGCCAACCAGCGTACCGACGATTACGGCGGCAGCATCGAAAACCGTGCCCGCCTGCTGCTGGAAGTCACCCGTGCCGTTACCAGCGCTGTCGGCGGCGGCAAAACCGGCATTCGCCTGTCACCTGTGACCCCGGCCAATGACGTGGTGGACGCTGACCCCCAGCCACTGTTTGACTACGTGGTGCGCGAGTTGGCCACGCTGAACCTGGCCTACATCCACATCATTGAAGGTGCTACCGGAGGCCCGCGCGAGCTGCCGGACCGCCCGTTTGACTACGCCGCGCTGAAGGCTGCCTACCGCGAAGCGGGCGGCAAGGGCGCATGGATGGTCAACAACGGGCTGGACCAGTCGTTGGCCGAAAAAGAAGTTGCTGCCGGTGCTGATCTGGTGGCCTTTGGCCGCCCCTACATCGCCAACCCGGACTTGGTCGAACGTTTGCGCATCGGCGCGCCCTTCAGTGAAGGCAACAAAGCGACCTGGTACGGTGGCGGTGCTGAAGGCTATACCGACTACCCCGCGCTATCAACTTAATAGCTAAAAGATTACGTAAATGCTGCCTCGGCAGCATTTTTGTTGTATTTTTTATGCTGTACCAACGCCAACAGGCGCTGGTGCGCGGATCACGATGCGGGTAATCAGACGGTCGTAGCACGGGTCATAGCTGCCGCCGGCCAGCGGGTCACGACCGCGCTGAAAGGCTGCATCCAGCACCGCCCAATCGTTGTCTGTGAGCATCTTTTGGGCAACTGGCAACAGCTGGGTCTCCTCGATGCGCATGTGTTCAAGGTAAAAGGCAACATAGAGCTTTGCCGCTTCAGAAAACTCAAGACGCCGCGCGTCACCGAGTAATTCCCACGCCAGCAACTGGTGCTGCAACTCGCGGATTCGCCCTTCCCCGCGCATGTGCTCGGCTTCCAGGCGCTGGATCACAGGCATCAGCTCGGGCGCAGCACGCGCCAGCCGGGGAAACAGCAGGTCAGACTCTTTGGGGTGGTGCAGGCGCTCGGGAAATTCGTCCACATAAAACAGCATGGCGCGCATCACGTCAAAAAAGCGTTCCGGGTTGTCGTCCGGCCCACGCTCAATCATGAGCAAAACGGATTGCAGAAGGGATGAAAGCGCGGCGTGTTCGTCGCGGATGATACGCAAGGCAGGGTACGGCATGACAGGGCTCCAGTTGCCCCAGCATGCCGATTTTCCCGTCAATTGACCTTGACCCAGATCAAAAAACAGGAAGGCTATGCGATTGCCATCAGCTGCGAGCCAGTCGCAAACCGTCCAGCGTCGCCTGCTGCGGGTCAGCCGCCAGCGTTACCGCGCTGACCACGGCCACACCGTCTTTTTCACCACTCAGGCAAGCCAACACGCCCGGCATGCGCTCCAGCGATATGCCGCCTATGGCCACCACGGGGCAAGGTGCGGCTTGCTGCGCCCAGAGCTTGAGGCGCTCCAGCCCCACCGGCTGATAGGGCATGACTTTGAGCGTGGTCGGGTAGATCGGGCCAATCGCCAGATAGCTCGGCTGCACGGCTTTGGCCCGTGCCAGCTCGGCCGGGGTATGGGTACTCAGGCCCAGGCGTACGCCAGCACTGCGCAGGGCGGCGATATCTGCCGTGTCGAGGTCCTCCTGGCCAAGATGCACGCCATATGCGCCGGCAACCAGCGCCAGTGGCCAGTGGTCATTGATGAACACCTGCGCCCCTGGCACAGCGCGCCCTGCCTC
Organism: Polaromonas sp.; assembly: GCA_025352405.1. Classification (GTDB taxonomy): domain Bacteria; phylum Pseudomonadota; class Gammaproteobacteria; order Burkholderiales; family Burkholderiaceae_C; genus Polaromonas. The sequence continues at coordinate 2,725 of JANXTM010000325.1, read as the reverse complement.
AACTGCCGCCCTGACTTGCAGCGCAATGTCAGCCGGGCTGTGGTCTGCGTCCTTGATGCGCAGCTGAATCGTGCGAACGCCCCAACCCAACAGGCGCTTAACCCAATCGGCGGTGGGGACCACCGGGTAAAAACCGACGGGCGCGATCAGTGGGGCGAAGGAAGGTGTCGTCATGATGTTCTGATTTTTATCTTGTCATCCCGGACCTGATCCGCAATGACAGTTTCAGGAGGAGTGCCAAAACGGCATACCTACCGTCGAAGTCGAAGCTTGCGCCGCAGCGCGCTCCGGCATGGGGGTGGACTCGTAGGCCGCACGGCCAGCCGCCACGCCGTCGGCAAACGCACGCGCCATGCGCACCGGGTCACCGGCCTGCGCTACTGCTGTGTTGAGCAACACAGCATCAAAGCCCAGCTCCATCACGGCAGCCGCATGGGATGGTCTGCCCAGACCGGCATCAACCACCAGCACGGTATCGGGCAGGCGGCGGCGCAGGGTTTCAAGCGCATAGGGGTTCAGCGGCCCACGGCCCGTACCAATGGGCGCGGCCCAAGGCATGACGGCGGCGCAGCCCGCGTCGCGCAGCTTCTGGGCGATGACCAAGTCATCGGTGGTGTAGGCAAACACAGCAAAGCCTTCTTTAGCCAAGACCGTTGCCGCCTGCAGGGTGGCATGGGTATCGGACTGCAGGGTGTAGTCGTCGCCAATCACTTCGAGCTTGATCCAGGCGGTGCCAAAAATCTCGCGCGCCATTTGCGCCAGCGTGATGGCTTCTTCAGCCGTGTGACAGCCCGCCGTATTAGGCAGGATGTGGCACTTCATGGCCAGCACACGCTGCCAGAAACTGTTACCGCCGCCGCTTTCAGGCTGCAGGCGGCGCAGGCCTACTGTCAATACTTCGGTGCCACTGGCGACCACGGCATCGCTCAATACCTGCGGTGACGGGTAGTGCGACGTACCCAAAAAAAACCGGCTTTGCAATGTGGTGCCCGCCACAGTCCAGGGCTTGCCATGCGCGATGGCCGAGGATGTTGTTGTGTCCATTTCATCCACCGGTAATTGGGGTCACGACATCAATGCGATCACCGTTTTTAAGCGCATGCCCAAGCCACTGCTGGCGCGGCACAAAGGTGTTGTTGATAGCGCAGGCAAAGGCGCTTTGCAAATCGTAGCCCTGCGCCAACAATAAGGCCTGCAGATTGGCGGCGTCTGCTTCAAGGCGCTTGCCGTTAAGTGAAATTTCAAAAATGGTCATGGCTGTCATTGTGGTCACTCCATCAGTTTATGAGCCAGATCATCGACCAGCGCTGGCGCGCACAAATAACCATGCCGGTACAGCCCGTTGATATGCCACACGCCATCACGCAGCGAAATGGCTGGCCTGTGGTCGTCAAGTGCGGGTCGCAGTGCCGCGCTCATGCGTAGCACCCGTGCCTCACCAAAGGCCGGGTGCACGCTGTGCAGCGCACTGGCCAGCTCCAGCACCGAGCGAACCGTCACCGGCCCGGCGTCCTCAGATTCAAGTTCGGTCGCACCGACCACAAACTGATGGTTCGGACGCGGCGCTACGTACAGCTGGTAGCGCGGGTGCATCAGGCGTACCGGGCGCTGCAAGGCCACGCCCGCACATTCCACACGCAATACCTCACCGCGCACGCCGCGCAACTGCGGCCATGCGGCACGGCTGCCCACACCGCGCGCATCAACCGCAATATCAATGTTATGCGTCTGGCCTGCGCAAATCATCGCCTTTGCTTCAATGCGTTCCACGGTCTGGCTTTCATGCCATTGCACACCAAGGCGATCCAGCTCCAGTGCCAGCGCCGCCATCCACTGGTCGTTGGCCAATTGCCCTTCCCCCTGCAAGTACAGCCCGCCACCGAAGCGTCCCGCCAGCGCCGGCTCGACCCTACCAAGAGCAGCGGCATCGAGTGTTTGCACCTGGTCTTGTGATGCACCGGACAACTTGTGATGCAGCAGCCGATTGAAGTGCTCCAGTGAGCTCTGATCCTGCGCATGCGCCACCACCAACGTACCGTACTGCCTGAAATAAACCGGTTGGCCCGAATGCTCTGCCATTTGAGCAACCCACTGGGGCCACAACTGCATGGAGCGCTGCCCCAACGCAAACACTGCATCATCAGACACGGCAAGCTCGGCCAGCGGCGACAGCATGGCGGCGGCGGTTTGCGAGGCACTGGTAAGGTCATCACGGCGCTTCGCATCAAACAGGCTAACCCGGCATCCCGCCCGGGCCAGACGCCAGGCCAGCGTGCGACCCGCCAAACCTGCGCCGGCTATGCCGATGTGCGGCGCACCCATGTCAGGAATAAATCTCGCTGCCGCCCTCACGAAACTCTTTCGCTTTTTCTTCAAAGCCAGCGTCAATCTGCTTGATAGGGATCACGCCAGAGGCCAGCGGTACGGGCGTGGCCAGCGTCGTTGTCGAGGGGTTCAACCGCGCAAACTCGCGCACTTCCTGCGAGATCTTCATCGAACAGAACTTTGGTCCGCACATCGAGCAGAAATGCGCGACCTTGGCGTTTTCTTTCGGCAGCGTTTCGTCGTGGTAGGCCATCGCCGTGTCCGGGTCAATCGCCAGGCGGAACTGGTCTTCCCAACGGAACTCAAAGCGCGCTTTCGATACGGCGTTGTCCCACATCTGCGCGCCGGGGTAGCCCTTGGCCAGGTCGCCTGCATGCGCAGCAATCTTGTAGGCAATCAG
>JANXTM010000323.1 GCA_025352405.1 Polaromonas sp. | reverse complement strand
ACCGGGCGCACGCGTCTGGCGGCACTACCCGACGTGCCGACAGCCACGGAGCAAGGCGTGCCGCTGGTGGCTTCCTCCTGGTTTGCAGTCTATGGCCCGAACGGGCTGGCCAGTGACACGCTGGCGCGCATTTCTTCAGCCATCAAACAGGTGGTGGAGTCAGACAACTTCAGGAAGCGGGCGGAAGCGCAAGGCGCCAAAGCGCTGTTTCTGGGCGGCACCGACCTGGCCAAACTAGCCAGCACGGAGCGCGCCATGTGGGGCCGCATTGTGAAGATAGCAGGGATCAAGGCGGATTAACCACCCGGTCAGACACCTGCATTTGCTATGCTATAAATAGCAGATAGTGCGCGTACTTGCTGCCGTAGCTACCTTTTACCTCAGGAATTTAACCGAGATCAGCAATCAGGTCGATGTACTGCTGCATCGCGTCGTCCGTAGAGGTGCCCTTGAGGTTGTTCCAGGCGTCCCACTTGGCGCGCGCAACCATGTCGCTGAAACCCGGTTTTTTCTCAGTGTTGTCACCGGTGCTTCCCTGTTTGTAAAGCGCATAAATTTTCAACAACGTGGCGTTGTCAGGACGCTCGCTTAGGTTTTTTGAATCCGCCATGGCTTTAGCGAAGGTAGTTTTCAGGTCAGACATGCAATGCTCCGTTTCTGGAAAGGGGTCACCAATGATGGCGCTTGGGGTAACTGCCCAGTATCTTAGCCATCTCAATGCCTGCAAAATAGGTGGTCTTCCCCAAGTAGGGACGATTCACACAGGAAAAGCATTCATGGTCACACGCATCCCGTCACCATCAGGACGCATCAAAAACGGTAAAACTGTTGCTCAGGACGTAGCCAGACAGGCCGCCATCAAGGTACAAAAAAACGTCAAGCGAGCAGTGGCCGGCACACTTGGCTTGAGTGGGGAGCGCATGAGCAAGGTCGACACGGCCTGGCTACGGATGGACTGCGATGCCAACCTGATGATGATTGTCGGCGTGTGGCAACTGGCCCCTGGCGTCAAGTACGCAGCGGTATGCGAGCGCATTGAGGGCAGCCTGCTGAAATACGACCGCTTCAAACAGCGCGTGATCGAAGATGCGGCTGGTGCGACCTGGGTCAAAGATCGCAACTTTGACCTGGCCAACCACGTCGTGCGCGACAAACTGCCCGCAGCTGCGAAGGGTACCGGTGGCAACCAGCAGCCAGCCCTGCAAGACCGCGTGGCTGCGCTGGCCACCCAGCGGCTGGACCCCAAACGCCCGCTGTGGCAAATCCACCTGATCGAGGACTACACCGGCCCGGACGGCATCAGGGGCAGCGCCATGATTGTGCGCATTCACCACTGCATTGCCGATGGTATTGCCCTGATTTCGGTGACCATGTCGCTGGTCGATGGTGGCGCGCCGCCACCCGAGCGCAGCAAAAAAGATGCTGCCGCCACCGGTGCCGAGGACTGGATTGCAGAAACACTGCTCAAGCCCTTCACCGACATCACCGTGAAGGCACTGGGTGCTGTAGGCGAAGGCGCATCGCGCTCGCTGGGCATGCTGGGCGACCCGCGAAGGGGCATGGCAGAAGGAATTGAAAAAGGCGTGCACGGCTCCCTGGACATGGCCAAGGTGTTGCTGCAGGTATTGAAAGACGGCGCGGCACTCGCCCTGATGCCGGACGACTCCAAAACCCGGCTCAAAGGCAAACCCGGCGGTGCCAAAAAAGTCGCCTGGTGTGACCCGATCCCACTGGAGGAGGTCAAGGCGGTGGGCAAGGCACTGAACTGCTCGATCAACGATGTGCTGCTTAGCTGCGTTGCCGGTGCGTTGGGCGAGTACCTGAAATCGCACGGTGACGACGTCACAGGCCAGGAAATTCGCGCCATGGTGCCCGTCAACCTGCGGCCGCTGGACCAGGCCCACAAGCTGGGCAACCGCTTTGGCCTGGTGCCGCTGGTGTTGCCCATAGGCGTTGAAAATCCGATTGAACGCGTCTACGAAGTGCGTCGCCGCATGGCCGCCCTGAAGGGAAGCTACCAACCCCTGCTGGCCTTCAGCCTGCTGGCGGTCGCTGGCTTGCTGATCAAGCCGGCGCAGTACGCGATGCTGAACCTGTTTGCCAAAAAGACCACCGCCGTGATGACCAACGTACCCGGCCCCCGCGAGAAGCTGAAGTTTTGCGGCAGCACCCTGGAGCAAAGCATGTTCTGGGTGCCGCAGTCAGGCGATGTTGGTTTGGGGGTATCGATTTTGAGCTACGGCGGCGGCGTGCAGTTTGGCGTCATCACCGACAGCACCTTGTGCCCGGAGCCGCAGCGCATCATTGACGAGTTCGTGCCGGAGTTCGCCAAACTGGCTATCGTGACGTTGATGCTGCCCTGGGGTGATTGAGTTTCAGCGGCCTTCAGCATAAACATATTTAGCATAAAAAAGGCCTCCGCCTCTGCAAAAACGGGGGCCAGAAGCTATGTATTTTATAGCACTATCAAACCGCAAACCGTCTTGACGCGATTTCCAGCAGGCCGTCAAAAATCAGGCTTTCGACCAGCTCGACCTTGACCGACATGCTTGGAGCCACCTTCCAGCCGGCACCGCCCGTCATGATGCACTCAGGCGCTTGGCCGCAATGGCGGGTGATGTTTTCAACCATGCGCTGCACGGCCCCGGCGATGGCAAAGGTGCCGCCGCTCGTCAACGCATCGCTGGTGTTGGTCGGAAAATCACAGACCTCGCCGGTTGGCACATGCAGGCCAGCCGTTCCGGACTCCAGCGCACGCAGCATGATGCCGTGGCCGGGCAAGATAATGCCGCCCAAAAATTTTCCTGACGCGTCGATTGCTTCGACCGTCACGGCGGTGCCAACCATCACAACGATGCAAGGCTTGTGGGTGCCACGACCCCGCAACCGGTGGTGCGCGCCTATCATGGCGACCCAGCGGTCTGCACCGAGCCGGCCCGGGTGCTCGTAGCCATTGGTTAGGCCAGCCTCTTGCGGGCTGGAGACGACCCAGCGCGGGGCCACCTCCCACAGCTCCATCTGTTCTGCCACACGCCGCTTGATGGCATCACCTGCCACGATGCAGCCGAGGATCCGGCTGGGTGCGGGCAAGCCGCTCCATTCTTCCTCGGCCAGCTTATCGATGTTTTCCAGAAACACCGCGCCTTGCCCCAGCAATCTGGCACCCGCAGACGGTGACTCATATTGGGCCCATTTAAGGCGGGTGTTGCCTACGTCAAGTGCAAGAAAGGTCATGTGACGGGATTATGAACAGGTTTGCTGCCCGCAATGCAAAAGTTGCGGGTTTCAAGGCAACTTGCGCCACCTCTTGGTCTCGGGATATAGACATCAACCCTGGCGCCATGGCAAGCCTGAAAACCGCCAGCCGCCTTTTTTGCCGCGCTGCGCCTGCTGGTCTGGATCTCCTTCAAAACCCTCCAAGATGTTGTAAGCCTCGATACCCAGACCAGTGGCGCATTTGGCTGCCGCTATCGAGCGGACACCACTGCGGCAAAGCAAGACGGCCTTTTTACCTAGGGGCACGGCTTCTCGCAAACCCGCTTCGAAACCGGAATTCAGCACCATGCCAGGCCATTGCTTCCAGGCCAGCGGCACGGCACCCGGAACGAAGCCCACCCATTCGCGCTCGGCGTCCGTGCGCACGTCAATTAAAACGGCATCACCGGCTTGCCACCACTGGCAAGCCAGTTGCACAGAGACATCGCCGGCATAGCCAGGCGCGGCGCGCACCTGCGTCAAGGCCAGCGCATCTGCGTCTTGGCGCAGACCAGACGCCAAATTTGCAGGCACCGCCTCATCGAGTCGTCTGGGGGCTGGCAAATTCAAACCGTCCATGGTGTCCACAAACTCGGCGAGCGTTTTGCCCGCGACCCGGGCATTGCCGGCTTTTTCACGGCCAATCGTGGTGTGCCTGCGGCCCTGGTAGTCATGGCCCGGCCAGGCCGTGGTGCCGTCAGGCAGGGCAAACAACACCTGGGTCAGGCTACGGTAGAGCGCCTCGGCACTGCCTGACTGAAAGTCTGTGCGGCCGCAGCCGTTGATCAGAAGGGTGTCACCGGTAAACACGTGGCTGCGCCACAAGTAGCACATGCTGCCAGCCGTGTGGCCTGGCGTGTGCACGGCCAGCACGCGCTCGCCTCCGACGTTCAGCACGTCGCCATCCTGAAGCTGAACGGCCGCCGTGGTGATGCCGCACCCTGAAGGCACAGCAGTTTTCGCAGCTGCGTGCTCGGCCAGCTGGCCTGCGCTGGTGATGTGGTCTGCATGGGCGTGGGTTTCTAGCGTCCACAAGAGCTTGAGTCCATACTGCTGTAGCACCGCCAAATCGCGCGCCAGTTGATCATCAACCGGGTCAATGATCAAGGCCTCGCGCGTGACGGCGTCAAACAGCACGTAGGTGTAGGTGCTCGACACCGGGTCAAAAAGTTGAAGGGGATTCAT
>JANXTM010000281.1 GCA_025352405.1 Polaromonas sp. | reverse complement strand
GTGATTGTGGATCCAGCCTCCAACTGGCCACTGTTTGCTGAAAAAACCAAGCAGTTGCTGGGCCAGGACAAGGTTTCGGTCATCTTTGGCTGCTGGACCAGCGTGTCACGCAAGTCGGTTCTGCCCGTGGTTGAAGAAATGAATGGCCTGCTGTTCTACCCCGTGCAATACGAAGGTGAAGAGCTCTCCAAAAACGTGTTCTACACGGGTGCAGCACCTAACCAGCAGGCTATTCCCGCAGTGGACTACCTGATGAGCAAAGCTGGCGGCGGTGCCAAGCGTTGGGTGTTGCTGGGCACGGACTATGTGTACCCACGCACCACCAATAAAATACTGCGGGCTTACCTGAAAAGCAAGGGCGTTAAAGACACCGATATCGACGAAAAATACACCCCGTTCGGCCACAGCGACTATCAAACCATTGTTGCTGACGTGAAAAAATTCTCTGAAGGCGGTAAAACCGCTGTGGTGTCGACCATCAATGGCGACTCCAACGTGCCGTTTTACAAGGAGCTGGGCAATGCCGGCCTGAAAGCCAAAGACGTGCCAGTGGTGGCCTTCTCGGTCGGCGAAGAAGAGTTGCGCGGTGTAGACACCAAGCCACTCGTTGGCCACCTGGCTGCCTGGAACTACTTTCAGTCGATCAAGAGCCCGGCCAACACCGAGTTCATCAAAAAATGGTCGGCGTACGCCAAAGCCAAAAAGCTTCCTGGCGCTGACAAGCCTTTGACCAACGACCCGATGGAAGCCACCTACATCGGCATCAACATGTGGAAGCAAGCTGTCGAAAAAGCCAAGTCTGTTGACACCGACAAAGTCATCGCTGCGATGGCTGGCCAGACTTTCAATGCTCCATCGGGCATTGTCAGCAAGATGGACGAAAAAAACCATCACCTGCACAAGTCAGTGTTTATTGGCGAGATCAAGGCCGACGGCCAGTTCAATGTGGTTTGGAAGACGCCTGGTCCTGTGAAGGCCAAGCCATGGAGCCCGTACATCGAAGGTAATGACAAGAAGCCAGATGAACCTGTCAAGAAGTAAGAAGCTACTGCGCGAGCCAATCTGGACTCTGCGGTGCTCGCCGTACTGATGTACGGCTCCGCGCCGCAGATCTCACCTTGACCCGCTCGCTACGCTTCTTCCGTTCTTGACCCTGTCATGAACTTCGGCCCGGTTCTTGCTGCTGCTTGTACGGGCAAATCAGTCAGAGGAAGTTGCAGCTTGGGCTAAGGCCGCCGGGTCCAACCTACAGGTTCTTTTCATGCTTCGATATTTACTTCTAATCACTACATTTTTAATAGCACCCCACGTGCATGCCTTGACGCTTGATGAGGTCAAGGGCATGACGATTGGTGAAACTGACGCGCGTATTGAGGCGCTGAACAAAGCCGCTGCCAATGCGGATGAGAAAACCGTGGCCTTTATTCAGGCCATGTCTGATGATGCTGTCAAAACCAGAGGTGACAAGATTTTTGTCGTCAAGGATGACAAGGCGTTTGACCCTGTAACTGGCGCGAATCTGCCTTTGCCTGCTGATGCCGAAGACGTGATTAACCCGAACCTGATGCGCGGCGAACTCGACACGGCGCTTGCAGCGCTCAAGCTCTTCAGCAAAGACGAAAAAGTCCGCCGCGACGCGATCAAGACGCTGGCCAGCGAAAATGACGAAGCGCGTTTGCTGTTGATTGAAAAAGCCTACGCAGCAGAGGGCGTGCGCGAGCTAAAAAGTCAGCTCGAACTGGTGCGCGCAGCCATCCTTTTGGGCAGCAGCGACAAGGCCAAGCGGCTTGAAGCTGCGGGGCAACTTTCAGCCAGCAAAGCCCCCAATACCAAAACCGTGTTGCTTGAGCGCATTGGCAAAGAGCCAGATGCCGATGTCAAAGTTGCCTTGCAGGCGGCGCTTACCCGGGTTGAAGCCGCATTGGCCTGGGGCAACAAGCTGGGCGCCATTTTCAGCGGCATCAGCCTGGGCAGCATCTTGTTGCTGGTGACCCTGGGCCTGGCCATCACCTACGGCCTGATGGGCGTCATCAACATGGCGCATGGCGAGCTGATGATGATTGGCGCCTACGCCACTTATGTGGTGCAGGGCCTGTTCCAAAAATACCTGCCGGGTGCATTTGACTGGTATTTGCTGGCAGCGGTGCCGGTTGCGTTCATGGCGTCTGCCCTGATGGGTGCCGCGCTGGAGCGCAGTGTGATCCGCTTCCTGTACGGTCGACCACTGGAAACTTTGCTGGCCACCTGGGGCATCAGTTTGATACTGCAGCAACTGGTGCGTTCGATTTTTGGAGCACAAAACGTCGGCGTTGAAAACCCGGTCTGGATGAGCGGTGGCGTGCAAGTGCTAGGCAATTTGTCATTGCCGTACAACCGCCTGGTGATCATTGGTTTTGCCTGCTTCGTACTGCTGGGCATGGCCTGGCTGATCAGCAAAACGCGGCTCGGTTTGTTTGTACGCGGCGTGACGCAAAACCGGCCGATTGCTGCTTGCATGGGCGTAAACACGGCCCGCATTGACACTTATGCATTTGCGCTTGGTTCAGGCATAGCAGGTCTGGCTGGTTGTGCCTTGAGTCAGGTTGGCAATGTGGGGCCTGACCTCGGGCAGGGCTATATCGTGGACGCTTTCATGGTGGTGGTACTTGGTGGTGTGGGCCAGCTGGCCGGTACGGTTTACGCAGCGGTGGGACTGGGTATTTTGAATAAATTTCTTGAAGGCTGGACCGGTGCCGTACTTGCCAAGATTGCCGTGCTGGTGTTCATCATCATCTTCATCCAGAAGAGGCCGCAAGGCATCTTTGCGATGAAGGGGCGTTCGGCGGAAGTATGAACATGAACGCAACAACGTCTGTTGTTCTTCCAGAGAAGGGCCCCTTGCTTACCCGCACCGGTTGGAGCGCTTTCATGATGGCGCTGATTGCAGTGTGCGCTGTGGCACCGGTGCTCAACCTGTGGGTATCCGAGGGCAGCATGTTTCACATGAGTACCTATGCAGTAGCGCTACTGGGGAAAATCATGTGTTATGCGATTGCCGCGCTTGCAATGGATTTGATCTGGGGCTACACCGGAATTTTATCGCTGGGGCACGGCGTATTTTTTG
>JANXTM010000259.1 GCA_025352405.1 Polaromonas sp. | reverse complement strand
TGAATCGATAAACATGAGCCTGAGGAAAATCACCAAGACCCGAGGCTCGTTTCCAACCGATGAAGCCGTGTTCAAACCGTTCTACCTGGCACTGAACAACATCAGCCAGAAGTGGACCATGCCGATACGGGATTGGAAGGCTGCCTTGAATCGCTTTACTATCCAGTTTGACGAGCGCATGCCGCGCGTCTAACTCAACCGCCGTTTACATAAAATTCGGGATACCCCCTCAAATGTCGCACTGAAAGTATCTTCCACAGCTATCGACAGCTCCACCGTTTTTTGTTTTTTGTTTTTTGTTTTTTGACCAGCTTCCAACAAACGAACGGTGTAGCCTCTCCCACAACCTTGAAGTCGTCGTTCATGAACTCGACCTCCAAAGGGTCGCCGACAGGAAGGGCACTTTGGCGGTCGATTCCAGGCGAATCTTGCCTTGAACATCGCTTAAGAAGTAACCAGATGGGGGCAAGATCAAGCGCGACCTTTCCATATGAAAAATGGGAAAGAACGATCGCATGTCGAATCAAAAACTTCGCAATTAATTAACAAAACTGGCGTACAGTTTGATCCGATGCCACACTCACTTATGAATCAACAATCCACCAAAAAGTACGATTTCCTAAGCCGGGCTTTCCATTGGGTTACCGCAATTGTCGTGATTAGCGCCTTTGTCCTCGGGCCCGGTGACTTCGGTCAAATCATGCGCGATGGAATCGACCCTGCTACGCGAGGCGACATCGTTTGGCACGAGTCCCTGGGTATATTTGTCTTTGTGATGACTGTGCTGCGGCTCCTTTGGGTGGCGTGTCGTCCACCGGTGTCGCATACCAAAATGCCGAGTTGGATGCAGGTGACCGGTACGCTTGTGCATGTTGTGCTGTGGATTCTTCTGTTGGCGGTTCCGACGACTGCTCTCTTGTCACTGGGCACTGAGTCCCATCCGTTGACATTACTCTGGGGGGTGCAGGTAGACAAATTAAACGTACTTGCTACTTCCTCCATAGCAAAACTGGTCGATTGGGGCGACGTACATAAATTTTTAGGCGATGTGATCGTATGGGTTGCCAGCATTCACGCTGCGGCAGCAATTTTCCATCACCTAATTCTCAAAGACGGCGTTCTTTCTGCCATGTTGCCCTATAAGTGGTTCCGCTGAGATGCGTCACTCGTGCACGGGGTAGCTCAAGTGTAGTTTGTCCTTTTTCTCCTCGATGAGGAATTGCTGAGCGATGACAAATTGATCCATGATCGGCACGCGTTTTGACCGATGCCAGCGCTGGGCAATAGAGTTCACCAGAAACACGTTCCAGGTTCAGCCAAACAACCGTCCCCGCCCCCGCTGCCTAGAAAAACTCATGGGCGCCGAAAGCAGCACCTAATGCTGCCGACAGTGCCTACAAATGAAGTTATGGCGTGGTCATCGCCAATCAACCCCTGTCATTGGCAGCATTTCTGCGAATAGCGTCCCTGCTTCAACCCTTGAAAATTTTCTGACGCTGTTACAAGCCGCCTCGCCCGGCGACCCGGCGGCGGCCCGATAGCTGCCCGACCAACACTAATCAAAAAAATTAGCGGCAGCCATCGTGCAACTGCAAAATGGTTTAGCACCCCCAGGCCTGCGCCAGACAGCTTTGGGCCTGGATTTGTATGGCGTCAATACGTTTAAATTCACTAACGCAAAGCGCGTCTGCCACTCTGCGTGTTATCAGATTATTCCGTTAGCGATAGGCGATACGTAGGCGTGCTTCAGCGCAGCGCTGAATACGCTGTTGGTATTAAAAACTGATTCTCAATTCGTTCAACAATAATGGCCACTGCCTCTGTCTGGGCGCGCTTGATCAGCCATTCAGGGTCAGACGCGAAGGTATTCCATTTGGTCTCACGCTCCGCCAGACTTTCCCACTGCAGCATATAGGTCAGCGTCTGGTTACTGGGCCCTATCAAGGTTGTCCAGAAGCCAATCTGCCGAATGCCGTACTTTTCCCAGAGTTGGAGTGTGATCGTTTGAAACCGGTCATGCAAAGCGGGCAACCGTCCCGGTGCGCAGTGGTAGATACGTAATTCGTGGATCATGATGATTTTTAGGTATGTAGTTGTGGAGTAGCTCCAGCTTAACCCGAAAGATGAAAAGTATGCGCACCGGATCGGCTCGGCTTATCAAGCGGTGATCTGCAAACGGTCAACGTTTAAGAAGCGCATTGTGAAAAATCTGCGGCCAGAGTTGTTACTGCCCAGGCCTTGAAGTTCATCCGTAACACATCTGTTTTTTGCGGGCCAGCTCCGGCATTGCTTGCCATAAGGTTCAGATTATTCATTTGTCTTTTACCCATTCAGGCCCGTTTTCCAATTAGGGTTGGCGTGAAAGCGCTCCCGGAGAAATTCCAGAAACAAACGCACCCGGCCAGGCAGGTTCCGCCGGCTCGGGTACATCGCATATATGTCCAGCCCGTTGGGCTGGTATGCTGGCAATACGACTCTAAGACGGTTGGCCTCAATATCTTGCGTCACCATGTAGTTCGGATGCATGGAAATGCCTTGCCCTAAAAGAGCGGCATGCCTCAAGGGTTCGCCAAAATTTGCGCGCATGGATCCGGACACTCGTACCGATTTTTTTCCAGCCGGTCCAGTGAAGGTCCAGAAGTTGGTTGGCGACTTGAGCGCATGTACGAGGCAATCGTGGTCGGTCAAATCATCCGGAGTTTGCGGCTTGCCTCTTGCGGCAAGATAGGCTTGGGACGCGACCAGAAGTTGCGGCACATTACCGAGCTTTTGCGCAACCAGGCTAGTGTCTTTTAGCGAAGGTGCAATACGCAGGGACAGATCAAGCCCTTCGTCTGCAATGTCGACTCTGCCGTCATCGAGGTGCATGGCGAACTGAATGTCCGGATGCATGGCCGAAAAAGCCGTCACCAGCGGCACCAGATGCACGGCGCCAAACGATGGCGGCGTGCCCACCCGTATCGTGCCTTTCGAATCCTTGACCGCACCCCGGACCGACGCCTCAACTGCATCAAAGCTGTCAAGCAAATTTTGCCCGCCTTCGAGCAGTGACAGCCCCGCCTCAGTCAGGCTCACACTTTTTGTGGTTCTGGCGAGCAACTGCGCACCCAGCATGTCTTCAAGCCATTTCACGTGTTTGGTTACGTTGCCCTTTGCCATGCCCAACCGCTGTGCCGCAGCTGTAAAACTTCTTCCACGCGCCACTTCCGTGAATATCTCAATGGCTTTTAAGCGATCCATAGGCAACCCATAATTTCCAAATTGAAAACAATATATTCCGATTCAGGACCTATGTCCAGAGCGTGCGGCTGCCTAAAATTCGCAACTATCGGCAAGGGTCGGGACATGGTAGGGGGCAGCAAAATTACCTCAATACTCCACATCAATCAGCATTCCCAACACAGCTGACGCATCCGCAATTAATTTTTTTTAGCCAGACGCGCGCTGCGCTTTCGGGATGCGGCGCAAAGGAACCCAGATGACTGTAGATATAGGTTTGGCACTGTCGGGATGCTTGCAGACGACGCATCAAATGTTTTACTGCCTTGATGAGGCAAGGTACGACCAGCTCGTGGGGCTGTTTTTACTTGAGGGCACCCTCTACCGTCAGGGAGAACTGCTGACTGGCCCTGACCAGATCATGCAGGCCATGCTGAAGAGGCCCGCAACGCAACGTACTCGCCATGTGATCAGCAACCTGTTTATTGAATCCCAATCGTCTGGCCTGACACATGTTGTAGCGTACATGACGGCGTACCGCTTCGATGACGGCGCACTTCATGAAGGGTCAGTTGCGATCAGCCGCCCATTGAGAATGTCGATCGTTCGCGCTGCGATGGCTCACACTGAAAACAGCTGGCGAATTGCCACGATGACATTCACCCCGGAATTCGAATTTGTAAGTGACGCAGACTAAACGACAGGGCAGCTGGCGCACCGAAATCCACCGTCAAACATTGAACCCAACCAGAAAGCAGTTATGAAATTTATACCCAGCGGCCAATCCCTTGGTGCACGTGTCGAAGAACTTGACCTTTCGAGGCCCTTGTCTGATGAAGCATTTAAAACGCTTGAGCAAGCACTGGGGCGCTACGGTGTATTGAGCTATCCAAAGCAGACCTTGACATCGCTGCAGCTCAAGCAATTTTCCGAACGCTTTGGTCGCCTGGAGATCAACGTCGCTAATCTATTTCAGGAGCCCGGCCTGCCCGAGGTCATGATTCTCTCCAACAAGGTTGAAAACGGCAAACCCCTTGGCATGAGCGATGCAGGTCAGGACTGGCATACCGACATGTCCTACAGCAGCATGATCGCCTTTACCAATGTGCTTTACGGTATTGAAATTCCGCACCGCAACGGCGAGCCACTGGGCAATACCGAGTTTTGCAATATGCATGCAGCGTATGAGGATCTACCAGCAGAGTTGAAAGAACAATTGGCAGTCATGACGGTTACCCACGACTTCGCCAAATTCTGGGACAAGATGCGTAATGAAAAGGGCAGCACACGGCCACCGCTTACAGACGCACAACGCAAAGCCAAGCCGCCAGTTTCACACCCGATCTTCCTGAAGCATCCGATCACCGGCAAGAACGTGCTCTATGCAAATCCGGGCTATTCGATGCGCATCAACGAATTGCCAGAGCCAGAAAGTGGGCGCATTCTGGCCTTCCTTTCTGCGCATCAGTTACAAGCGAAATACCAGTACCGTCACCGCTGGACCGTGGGCGATGTGTTGATGTGGGACAACATGGGAACGCTACATAACGCGGTACCAGATTACCGCCTAGATGAGCACCGCTACATCAAGCGTTGCCAGGTCATGGCCAATCGTTATTTTGAAGAGACTGCCGCGTGAGAGTCATCACCTACCGACAAAACGGTGGCCCGGTACTAACGGGCGTGGTATTTGACCAGCATGTGCTGAACATTTCTTCGTGGATTGAAAGCCTGCCGGTGTCAAGAGAAGCCCATGCGCACCATTTGCTGTCAGGTACGCCAGCGCCAGCAGAGGGCATCATGCGCTGGTTGCAATCGGGAAGCCAGGCTATCGCGTCACTGGACGCATTCGTTCGTACAGCATTACTTGACCCAAAGCTCAACATGGAACGGCTTGATAGTGTGCAGCTGTATGCTCCGGTTCCGCGGCCCGGGAAGATCATTGGCGTGGGTCGCAATTACGCTGATCATGCCAAGGAGACCGGCGTCGCGCCGTTTGAAAACCCGCGCATCATCTTCAAGATGGCCTCATCGGTGGCAGCACCCGGGGCGCCTGTGACGCGCCCGGCCGGTGTGCTGAAAATGGATTTCGAGGCCGAGCTGGCGGTGGTCATCGGCGGCTACGGCAGAGATGTACCTGAGAGCGAAGCCCTGTCTCTGGTGGCGGGCTACACCATCCTGAACGACCTCAGCGCCCGCGAATTCCAGTTTGATATTTCACCGGCGCAGACCACGTTTGCCAAGAGCATGGACGGCTTTGCACCGATGGGTCCGTGGCTGGTCACGCGGGACGAAATTGCGGATCCGCAGACGTTGGATGTGTCATGCTGGCTCAACGGCGTGCAAATGCAGCAGGGGCATACCGCCAACATGCTGTTTCCCGTTGCCACGCTGATCGCCTATGTGTCCCGCTTCATGACGCTAGAACCTGGCGACGTCATCACGACTGGAACCCCAGCCGGAATTGGGGCATTCAGAACACCACCGGTTTATCTGCAACCGGGTGATCACCTCAGGTTTGAGGTGACGCAGGTGGGCAGCATGGAACACCTGATTGCTTGAGACGTACAGCCATAGATGACGACAGCCGAAATTATCCCCCGGAGACACCCCATGAAACCATCACTTTTAACTTTTATTGCCGCTGCTGCGATTGGCCTGACGGCGCTGTCTGCAAAGGCTGCAGACCCTTACCCAAGCAAGCCGATAAGGCTGCTGGTCGGCTTTGCAGCAGGCGGGCCAACCGACATCATTGCCCGCGTCCTTGCCCGCGACATGTCAATAACGCTGGGGCAGCCAATCATTATCGACAACAAGACTGGCGCCAGTTCCATGATTGCGACCCGGGAAGTCAAAAGCGCAGCACCTGATGGCTACACCCTGCTGTTTTCGTCGCTCGGTTTGAACGTCAACCCCATCCTGCTCGGTGATCAGGCGGGCTTCAATCCCAAAACGGATTTCACCCCTATTTCTAATGCAGCGACACTGCCACTGGTGGCTGTCACGGCTCACGATGCACGCATAAAAACGATGCCGGAATTGTTAAAGAAGGCGCGCACAAAACCAGATGCCGTGACCTTTGCATCCTCAGGTAGCGGTGGCTCTGGCCACTTGGCGGGCGAGTTGCTCGCCACCCTAGCCAAAGCCAAAATGCTGCATGTGCCGTACAAAGGCAACGGCCCGGCTCTGCTGGAGGTCATGTCGGGCCGTGTGGACTTTATGTTTTATCCAGTCATTGGCATTGCCGATAACGTAGCGGCAAAGCGTATCGGTTTGCTGGCGGTTGGCACCGCACAAAGGATGCCGCAGTTCCCCGATACACCCACCATGGCCGAAGTCGGCTTTCCGGGTTTTGAAGAAACCGCACCTTGGGTAGGCATGCTGGCACCGGCTAAAACGCCTGCGGATATTGTCAATCGTGTGAACGATGCCATGGTCAAAGCGCTCGCCAAACCCGATGTTAAGTTGCAGCTTGAAAAGCTTGGGGCTGTCATAGTAGGGGACTCGCCTGCCGCGTTCACCGCCTACCTCAAACGTGACTATGACCGCTGGGAAAATGTCATCAAAACAGCTGCGATCAAACCAGAAGTCAATTAACCACAGCGCTTTTTCAACCCAGGTTTCACCGACACGCCCGTGACAC
Organism: Polaromonas sp.; assembly: GCA_025352405.1. GTDB lineage: Bacteria > Pseudomonadota > Gammaproteobacteria > Burkholderiales > Burkholderiaceae_C > Polaromonas. The sequence goes on along the minus strand of JANXTM010000259.1, from coordinate 842 downwards.
AAAATATCGCAAAAGCCTATTCCATTGCAGACCTTCGCCGCGCTGCAAAACGGAGGTTACCACGCGCCGTCTTTGATTTTTTTGACGGCGGCGCTGAAGATGAAATCACGCTCAGGGACAACGAGGCGGCCTACAAGCGCCTGAAACTTATGCCCAAGGTGCTCATGAATGTGTCTGTGATCGACACCAGCACCCTCATTCTGGGTCAGCGGGCTGAACTTCCCATGGCTATTTCACCCACCGGCGCGGTAGGGTTTGGTTGGCGCGGCGGTGACATTGCCATTGCGCGCGCTGCTGTAGCTTCCGGCATTCCGTACACGCTGTCGAGCACAGCAACGGCTTCGATCGAAAGCATCGCGGATCAGGCCCCTGGCAGACTGTGGTTTCAAGCCTACATTTTGCGCAACAAGCCTTTTCTTGCCGCACTCATAGAACGCGCTCGAGTGGCGGACTACGAAGCACTGGTGATTACCGTTGACCTGCCAGTCGGCGGCAAACGGGAACGCGATTTTCGCAACGATTTTTCGGTGCCTTTCAGTTTTACACCCAAAAACATCTGGGACTTTGTGCAGCACCCGCGGTGGTTGTCAAGCATCGTGCGTCACGGCATGCCAGTAATGGAAAACCTGGTGGGCCTTGAAAAACAGGCCACCCATGCAACTGCTATCGCCTCATCAGTTGGCCGCAACTATGACCCAGCATTCAATTGGGAAAGTCTTCAAAAGATTCGCGACAGCTGGCCACGCAAGCTGATCGTCAAGGGCATTCTGAACCCTGGCGATGCGCTGCGCGTCGCTACCATGGGCTGTGATGCGGTGGTTGTGTCAAACCACGGTGGCCGT
>JANXTM010000211.1 GCA_025352405.1 Polaromonas sp. | reverse complement strand
TCTTTCCAAATCCTGGACCACGTTTTTTAATTTTCTGGGTACCGACGGTTTTCACGACCTGAACCGCCGTACCGCCAACCTGCGCCGCAAGATTCGCGACAACGGTGTGACCTACAACGTCTATGCCGACGCCAACGGGCCCCAGCGCCCCTGGTCGCTGGACTTGTTTCCAATGATTTTGTCGCCCACTGACTGGGCTGAAATTGAAGTCGGCATCACGCAGCGCACCCGACTGCTGAACCACGTGATGGCTGATGTGTACGGGCCGCAAACGCTGCTGTCCAAAGGTTTGCTGCCCGCAGCGCTGGTGCAGGGCCACCCAGGTTACCTGCGCGCCATGCAAGGCGTAAAACCTGCTGGCGGCATGTTTTTGCATATTGCGGCCTTTGACCTCGCACGCGGTCCGGACGGCCACTGGTGGGTGGTTTCGCAGCGTACGCAAGCGCCGTCCGGTCTGGGCTATCTGCTGGAAAACCGCCAAACCATTTCCCTGCTTTTTCCTGAGGCCTTCCGGGAGATGAAAGTGCAGCGGCTGGCGGCCTCATACAAGGCGCTGGTCGATGGCATGCGGACGCTGTGTCCGGTGGCAGACAGCCGCATCGTGTTGCTGACGCCAGGGCCGTACAACGAAACCTATTTCGAGCATGCCTACCTCGCCCGCTACCTGGGTCTGAGCCTGGTGGAGGGCAGCGACCTGCTGGTGCGCAACGAGCGGCTGTACCTCAAAACACTGCAGGGGCTGGAGCCCGTGCACGGTCTGCTCAAGCGGCTCGACGATGAATACCTCGATCCGCTTGAATTGCGCTCCGACTCAACGCTCGGAGTGCCCGGCTTGCTGCAGGTGATCCGTGCCGGTAACGTTCAGATTGCCAACGCGCCCGGGTCAGCTTTTCTTGAATCCAGCGCCCTGCTGGGTTTTTTGCCCGCGCTGTCGCGGCACCTGCTAGGCGAAACGCTTGCCATGCCATCGCTGCCAACCTGGTGGTGCGGTGAACAAGCCGTGATGCAGGACATGCTGCCGCAACTTAAAAATTGCGTGATCAAACCCACCTATCCGGGCTCTGGCATGGCGTCGGTCATAGGCCACACGCTCAGCCAGCGCGCGCTCGATGAGTGGGCCGGGCGCATTGTCAGGCAGGGCGAAGACTACACCGTGCAGGCCTATTTGCCGTTGTCCCAAACCCCGACCTGGCAAGGCGAGAAAATCGCACCCCGTTCGGCCATGTTGCGAGTGTTTGCAGTACCTGACGGTGCGGGCTCGTGGCAGGTGTTGCCAGGCGGGCTGGCGCGGCTGGCGGGTAAAAACGAAAACATCGCATCCATGCAGCACGGCGGCAGCAGTGCCGATGTGTGGGCGCTCGGCGGGTTTGATCAAACACCGCCCGCGCCGAACTTGCCCGCGTCGGCCAGGGCTGCGCCGGGCCACCATGCCGAGTTGCCCAATGCGCATCAGGCTACCCCGGCGCACGCCGCAAATTTTTTAAACCGTAAACAACCGGTGACCAGCCGCGCAGCCGAAAACCTGTTCTGGCTGGGCCGCTACACCGAGCGTGCTGAAAACTCCCTGCGGCTGGCCCAACTGAGCCTGCAATGTCTCGGCGGTGAAGACCAGTCGTCACAACCGCTGCTGGCCTGGCTGACCGTCATGGCCGTGGGCAACTCTTTGGTGCTGGACACCGTGCCTCCGGCGACGCATGCGCGCCGGGTCTTTGAGCGCTCATTGATTGCAAGCCTGACCAGCACCGAGCAGCCCACCAGTGTGGGTTTTAACCTGAGCGCCCTCAAAAGTGCCGCATCGGCCGTGCGCGAGCGCTTGTCGCAAGAGCAATGGCACGTCATTGTGCGCACCGAAACTGATTTTCTCAGCCGTTGCGCGGCTTTCAAGGCCGAAGGACAAATGGCCGCCCACGCCATGGAATATTCGCCGGTAGAAGCCCTGCGCGCGCTCGAAGCGGCCAGCGGCTTTCTGGCCGCCATGACGGGCGCCCAGACTGACCGCATGATGCGCGACGACGGCTGGCGCCTGCTGAGCATTGGACGCAATATCGAGCGCCTGAGCATGCTGTCCGACGCGCTTGCCAAAGGGTTCCAAACCGGAGCGGTATGCGACGAAGGCGGTTTTAGCGCCATGGTGGCGCTGTTTGACAGCACCATCACCTTTCATGCCCAATACCACCAACGGCGCGACATACCGGCGCTGCTTGACCTGCTGGTGCTCGATCGGGACAACCCGCGTTCTTTAAGCTGGGTTATTCACACGCTGAAAAACCGCCTGACAAAACTCGCCACCAGCACCTCCAGTGACCTGACCGATCTGGCGGCAGACTTGCCTGACCCAGCCTATTGGGTATTGACGGGGCGTGACACCCTGCTGCCAACTTCAGGGGCTAATTCAGACTACGCAGATCTGGTGTCGCAACTTGAAAATTGCCAAGCTTCGGCGCTTGCATTGTCAGACCACATCAGCCGACGTTATTTCAGCCACGCCACGTCGGCCAACTACAGCCTTGTGACCTGAATTCATAGATATCACCACCCTAAGTCCCATGCTGCTCCATGTTGTCCACGTTACCTGCTATCAATACACCCCGTGGGTCGAAAACGCCAACCATGTCGTTTGCTTGACGCCTACCAGCAAACCCGGCCAGACGCTGCTGCGTCACAGCTTGCACATCACCCCGACGCCGGCGCAGCAACGCGAAGTGGTGGATGGCTATGGCAACAGCCGCAGTTTTTTTTCCCTGCAAACCAGCCATGACGTGCTGCGCGTAGTGGCTGACAGCGTGGTGTCTACCGCCAGCACGCTGCAGGGCAGCGACGCGGCCGAGCGCTCAGCCACCGCTACCCGGTTGGGCGTGCCCTGGGAGCGCGTGCGCGACCAGTTCCGTTACCGGGCAGGCGCCGCCTACAGCCAGGCCTGGGAATTTTTATTCGCCTCGCCTTATGTGCCGCGGGATGACGCCTTCATGCAGTTTGCTCGGCCCAGCTTCACACCGGGTCGACCGCTCCCAGAGGCCGCCCATGATCTGATGGCGCGTATCCACAGCACCATGGCTTATAAGAGCAACAGCACCGAAGTCAACACACCCGCACTCGTGGCGCTCAAACAAGGCAAGGGCGTGTGTCAGGATTTTGCCCACATCATGGTGGCGTGTTGCCGTGCCATGGGGTTGCCAGCGCGCTACGTCAGCGGTTACATGCTAACGCAGCCAGCGCCAGGCCAGCCCCGCCTGATTGGCTGCGACGCCTCGCATGCCTGGGCCTCAGTTTATTGCCCGGCATTCGTTGGCAGCGATGGTGCAGCAACAGGCCAGTGGCTGGATTTTGACCCGACCAATAACCGCGCACCCGGAGAAGACTACGTGACGCTGGCCACCGGTCGTGATTTTCTCGACGTCTCGCCGTTGCGCGGTGTCATACGCGGTGGCTCGCGACATGTTTTGGACGTTGCCGTCACCGTGAGACCCATTGCATCGCTTGAATCAGTCGACTCAATCGACTAAATTGACCTTAGCACCTGACCCAATTTCCATTTCCATTTCCATACCGATTTCCATTTCGATTTCCGTTTACATTTCAAAATCATCAGGAAAACACCATGACCACGCCGAACACCGCCGTTTACCAAAAACTCCAAACTCTGGGTATCACCTTGCCGCCCATTGCCACACCGGCTGCGGCCTATGTGCCCTACGCACAAACCGGAAAATTGATTTTTTTAAGCGGTCATATCGCCAGAAAAGACGGCAAGGTCATGGTTGGTCAATTAGGCAAAAATGTCACCACTGAGGAAGGTAAAGCGGCTGCGCGGCTGATTGCCATTGACCTGATGGGAACGCTCCACGCGGCGCTGACGGCAACCGGCAAAGATTTGAGCCACGTCACCCGCATCGTCAAGCTTATGAGCCTGGTCAATTCAACAGGTGAATTCACCGAGCAGCATCTGGTCACCAATGGAGCCAGCGATTTGTTTGGTGAAGTTTTTGGCGCGGTTATCGGAGCCCACGCACGCAGTGCATTTGGCGTGGCACAAATCCCGATGGGCGCTTGTGTCGAGATTGAAATGATTGCAGAAATCGCCTGATGCGCTTAAGGCTTGACGCAGGGCAATCGCTACAAACTTAATAGCAATATACCCCTGCATTTGCTGCAGAATAAGCCTTTTTGACTACTCAACGCGGGTCACAGAAACCGGTTTAAAGCCCAGATCCGCCGCCTTTCCCTTGCGCCCACGCGCAGCTCTAGCGTTGTTCAAACTGCGAATTTCAAGCGTTTCTTCACGCGCTTTGGCGCCCCTGCCAATGCCTGCAATCTGGACGCTCCGGGTGTAGGCAGCGGCCCCTGCGAGGGTGTCTTTGGCCTCCAGATCGATCAGCATCAAACCGCGCCCGCCGCCGGCCATGCGCTTGAGTTCAGAAATCTCAAACGTCAGGATACGGCCGCCGGTAGATGCACAGGCGACATGCGTGGCGGCAACAACGGGTACGGCACCGGTGCTGCCGGAAGCATGGGAGGGTTTGCACACCGACTCGCCTTCGGCGCAGCTGATAAAAGCCTTGCCGGCCTTGAGCCGGGACACCATATTGTCAATACTGGCGAGAAAACCGTAGCCACCGCTGCTGCTAAGCAGCAACGTTGCGCCGGCGGGCCCGGCAAAGTAGTGCGCGGGCTGCGTGCCGGCCTCAAGCTCAATCAAGGTGGTAACCGGCTGGCCGTCACCGCGCGCACCGGGCAGCAGCGACACGGCGATCGAATACACCCGGCCACAGCCTTTGGCAGCAGTGCCAAACACCAGCAGGGTATCGACTGTGCGACATTCAAAAGTGCCGTACAAGTCGTCGCCTGCTTTAAAGGCAAAGCTGGCCGCGTCATGGCCATGCCCGGTACGCGCGCGAATCCAGCCTTTGCTTGAGATGACTACCGTCACGGGCTCGTCAAGCACCTTGATTTCCAGCACTGCTTTTTTCTCCGCCTGTATGAGGGTGCGGCGCGGATCGGCAAACTGTTTGGCGTCAGCTTCTATTTCCTTGGTCATCAGCCGCTTCAAAGCTGCCGGATTAGCCAGAATTTCTTCCAGCCTGCCCTGTTCTTCTTGCAGGCTTTTAAGTTCTTGCTCAATCTTGATGGCTTCCAGCCGGGCCAGCTGGCGCAGGCGGATTTCAAGAATGTCTTCAGCCTGCCGGTCACTGAGGTTAAAGCGGGCAATCAGCGCGGCCTTTGGCTCATCAGACTGACGGATGATTGCAATCACCTCGTCAATATTGAGCAGCACCAGTTGCCGCCCCTCAAGGATGTGGATGCGGTTCAGTACTTTGTCGAGGCGGTACTGTGAGCGGCGCTGGATGGTGGTTTGCCGGAACGCAATCCATTCACCCAGCATCTGCCGCAGCGACTTTTGCGCCGGCTTGCCGTCCAGGCCCACCATGGTCAGGTTGATCGGCGATGAGCTTTCCAGGCTGGTGTGCGCGAGTAAGGTGGTGATCATCTCGCTCTGCTCAATACGGCTAGTTTTTGGCTCAAACACCAGGCGCACAGCGGCTTCTTTGCCCGACTCATCGCGCACTACATCCAGCACCGACAGCAGCGTTTGCTTGAGCTGGATCTGGTCTGCGCTGAGTGCCTTTTTGCCGGTTTTAATCTTGGGGTTGGTTAGCTCTTCTATTTCTTCGAGCACTTTTTGGGTGCTGACACCCGGCGGTAACTCTTGCACCACCAGCTGCCACTGGCCACGTGCGAGATCCTCAATCTTCCAGCGGGCGCGTACTTTGAGCGAGCCGCGCCCGGTGCTGTAGGCCGCCGCGATATCGGCTGACGTTGAAATGATTTGCGCACCGCCCGGGTAGTCAGGCCCGGCGACGATCGCGTACAGCGCTTCGTCACTCATCGCGGGGGTCTTGATCAGTGCAATGCAGGCATCGGCAATTTCGGGCAGGTTATGGCTGGGGATTTCGGTGGCCAAACCCACGGCAATGCCACTGGCACCGTTGAGTAAGGTAAACGGCAGGCGTGCCGGCAACTGGCGCGGCTCTTCAAAAGAGCCGTCGTAGTTGGGCACAAAGTCGACGGTGCCTTCGTCAAGCTCGTCGAGCAGCAGTGTGGTGATGCGGGACAGGCGCGCCTCGGTGTAGCGCATAGCGGCGGCGCCGTCGCCATCGCGTGAACCGAAATTGCCCTGGCCATCGACCAGCGGGTAGCGCTGGCTGAAGTCTTGCGCCATGCGCACCATCGCGTCGTAGGCCGCTTGATCGCCATGCGGATGGTATTTACCGAGCACGTCACCCACCACGCGTGCACTTTTAACCGGCTTGGCGCCGTTGTTGCCATTGGCGCCGCCAAAGGCCAGCCCCATGCGCGCCATGCTGTACAAAATACGCCGCTGCACCGGCTTTTGCCCATCGCAGGCATCTGGCAGCGCACGGCCCTTGACGACGCTCAGGGCGTACTCAAGGTAGGCCCGCTGGGCATAGGCGGCCAACGAGTCCTGGTCGGCAGATTCAGGATTTCCGGGTACGGGGTCTGCGGTGAAAAGGTCCATCTGAAATAAGCGCTGAGCAAAAGTTGAGGGTTAAAAAAGCATGACGACATCGGTCAGGGCAAGCCGAGATGCCACGGCGGTGGGAACACTACGCCCCTGATTCAACAGCTGAAGTCCACTTCAAACTGCTCAGGTTGACCGGAGTCACTGTTCACCACCAAAATACTGCGTGAACGGTGGCTTGATGGCCATGCCGTGAAACGATTGGCAAGGTTGTCCAGCCAGGCCTGCGTGGCGCGCAGGGCCAGCGGCGTGGACAGCTTCAGGCTGGTCACAATCACATGGAATTTAAACTCGACCCCGGGCAACAACGGGCTGTCGATGCGTAGCCCGCTGACCACCAGCCTGGTCGCTAGTGTGGTGATTTCCTGGGGGTTGACCAGGCCCTGTGCAAGCACCGCAAACCGGCCCCCATGAATGCGGGCCACTAAATCATTGTCACCAATGGAACGCCTTAGGCGAAGCGCCGCCTCCAGTAATAATTTCTCATTGAACTCGGGGCCCAGTTCAATGAGCAACCCGTTCCAGTTTTTGACCTCAATCAAAAACAGGGCGCTGCCGGCCGGTGCATGCCTGGCTTGCTGGGCGCGCGACATGATGCGCATGAGCCTTTCCACCAGTACGGGTGTGGTGGCCAGGCCCGTGAGAGGGTCAATGGTGCTGGAGGCAGCGCTGCGCAGCCTGATCTCATTGAGCAAGCGGTTGCGCCAGACCAGTGACAGATAAATCGGTGGCGCTTGCAACAACAGCATGAAAAGAACCGGCCAGTAAGCCCACTTGGCGTCCGCTAGATCAGTCAGGAACGCCGCAGCCACCAGCGCGCCCATACCATGCCCCAGCAAAAGCCACCATTTCCAGGGGCCCGCTGTGTCCCAAGCCTGTACGCTGAGGTAAAACGACGAGGTCACCAGCAGCACAGTCCACAACACACACACGACCAAGGCCACAGCAGCATAACCACCGGCCGCATAAAAACTCAGCAAACCCAGCGTTACCCCGATCCAAGCGGCAATGGCTACCAGCCCCGCACGGCTGATTTTTCGACTTCTGAGCAACCAGAACTGCAAGCCGGCCATCAATGAAGGCCCCAGCACCAGCAACAATTGCTGAACCAGTTCCTGACCCATTTGAAGCCGCGAGCCCGCCAGAACGAAAGCCAGCGTAAGCGCCAGATAGCCGGCCAAGTACAGCAGGGCATTTTCGTCATACGTCAGGGCCACCAGCAGGCTGAGCAGCAACACCAGTCCCAGCACGCCGATGATTACCCCCAGTGCGAATACATCCGGGTTCAATGCAAGGTACATCTCAGTTTTGCCCGGCTTTGGACGCAGTCATGGCGATGGGGTTGGCCGTTGCCCCCTGCCGGCCGTTGGAAGGTGGAACATCCAGCGGCGGCACCATATTGCCCCGGCTTGCTGCACCACCCATCATTTCCATGCGTACCCGGCCTGCCGATCGACGGGCATCTGCTACAACTGCAGCGGGAGGCTTGAGGTGGTTGTAAAGCTGCATCACGGTTTTGACGTAATTTTTTGTTTCAGGGTAATTGGGAATTTTGTTGCCCGCACGCTGTACCGCTCCTTCACCGGCGTTGTAGGCCGCCACTGCCAACTCAAGCTGACCCGGAAACATATTGATCAGGTCGCGCAAATAGCTGGAGCCCGCCCGGATATTGGTTTTGGGGTCTGTCAGCTTTTTTTCAACAGCCTGGGTTTTGTCCGCCCTGACGCCATAACGCTCGGCGGTTGGCGGTATCAGCTGCATCAGTCCGACCGCGCCCTTGGGCGAAACAGCATGGGTGTCAAAGCCTGATTCAGTCGCAATCACGGCCTGGAGCAGTTCGTAGTCAATGCCATGCGTGACCGCGGCGTCCTTCAGCAAATGCTTGACGGCTTTGTAATTGGGCGAAACATCAAAATAGGCCAGCAGCTTGGGCGGCGTGTAAGCCCCCCGGACAACGGTGTCTGTCGCGCCACTTTTGGCGGCCAGGCCTGCGGGTTCTTTTTCACCCTTGCCAGCCGAAAAGCTCTCATTGCCACGGAAAAAAAGCTCATAGCGTTCATCAAGCCGCTCGGATGAAAAATGGGCTACGTCCTTGGCATCCACATAACCCCAGACGTCCGCCCGGGCGGGTGTAGCGAACAGCGCCAGGATGGCCAGCGCCAGCCCGACCCACGCAGGCCAGCGCGCAGCAGCCGACCCACGGGTTGAGCCGCGCAGCGGGGTAAAAAATGTCAAGAAGTGTGGCAAAAGGGTCATCAAATATCAATTTCCACGGCATCTCCGTGCAACTCCATCAGTTCACGGCGTGCCGCGGCTTCGCCCTTGCCCATCAGTTTGGTGATCAGGCTCTCGGTTTGCACAAAACTCTGGTTGCCCAATTGCACAGGCAACAAGCGGCGGGTGTCCGGATTGAGTGTGGTTTCCCATAATTGTTCCGCATTCATTTCACCCAGGCCTTTAAAGCGGCTGATGCTCCAGGAGCCCTCCCGCACGCCTTCTTTACGCAATTTATCAAGAATGGCGGTTAACTCACCGTCATCTAGCGCGTACGCCTTGGATGCTGGCTTCTTACCGCGTGCCGGTGCGTCGACCCTGAACAGCGGTGGCCGGGCCACATACACATGGCCAGTCTCAATCAGCTTGGGGAAATGCCTGAAAAACAGCGTCAACAACAACACCTGGATGTGCGAGCCATCGACATCGGCATCACTCAAAATGCAGACCTTCCCGTAGCGCAGGCCGGTCATGTCTGGTGTGTCGCCCGGGCCGTGCGGGTCTACGCCAATGGCGACTGCAATGTCGTGAATCTCGGTATTGGCAAACAGCCGGTCGCGCTCCACCTCCCAGGTGTTGAGCACCTTGCCGCGCAGCGGCAGGATGGCCTGGCTTTCCTTGTTGCGGCCCATTTTGGCGCTGCCGCCCGCTGAATCACCCTCGACTAGAAACACTTCGTTGTGGGCCAGGTCCTTGCTCTCGCAATCGGTCAGCTTGCCAGGCAGCACAGCAACGCCTGAGCCCTTGCGTTTTTCAACCTTCTGGCCCGCCTTCTGCCGAGTTTGGGCAGCGCGAATGGCCAGTTCGGCCAGTTTTTTTCCGTAGTCGACATGCTGGTTTAACCACAACTCAAGCGCCGGGCGTACGTAGCTCGATACGAGACGCACCGCGTCACGCGAATTGAGCCGTTCCTTGATTTGGCCCTGAAACTGCGGGTCAAGTACCTTGGCAGACAGCACATAGCTGGCCCGCGCAAACACGTCCTCAGGAAGGAGCTTGACGCCTTTTGGCAGCAATGAGTGCAGTTCGATAAAACTCTTGACGGCCGTGAACAGGCCGTCTCGCAAGCCGCTTTCATGCGTGCCGCCCGCACTGGTTGGAATCAAATTGACATAACTTTCGCGCACCGGTTGACCATCTTCGGTAAAGGCCACACACCAGCTGGCGCCCTCGCCTTCAGCAAAACTGTCGTGTGATGCGTCGGCAAAACCGTCCCCTTCAAACATCGGAATCACCAGATCACCGTTGAGGGTCTGCATCAGGTAATCGCGCAGCCCGCCTTTATAAAGCCAGGTCTGAACGTCTTTTGTTTTCTCGTTGGTGAGGGTGACTGTCACGCCCGGCATGAGCACGGCTTTGCTGCGCAGCAAATGCGTCAGTTCGGCCATGGGCAGGACTGACGACTCAAAATATTTGGCATCTGGCCAGGCCCGGACGGAAGTGCCCGATTTACGGTCACCAGCCGCCGATGCGTCGGCTTTGCGCACCACCAGCGCCTCGACCACGTCGCCGCCGGAGAACGCCAGGCGGGCCACCATGCCTTCGCGGTAGGACGTGACTTCAAGGCGAGTCGACAAGGCGTTGGTCACGCTGACACCGACGCCGTGCAGGCCACCAGAAAAGCTGTAAGCACCGCCCTTGCCTTTGTCAAACTTGCCACCGGCATGCAAACGGGTGAACACCAGCTCGACTACCGGCGCTTTTTCTTCGGGGTGCATGCCAAATGGGATACCCCGGCCATCGTCATCGACGCTGACCGACCCATCGACATGCAGGGTCACCTTGAGTTTTTTGCCATAGCCCGCTAACGCCTCGTCCGCCGAGTTGTCGAGCACTTCCTGAATAATGTGCAGCGGGTTGTCGGTGCGGGTATACATGCCCGGCCGCTGTTTGACGGGCTCCAGACCCTTGAGCACACGGATGGAGCGCTCTGAATATTCAGGGCTGTTGGCAGTCGAAGAAGACGTCAAGGAGGGTAATTTGGTAGCCATGGCAGATCGGGAATTTGGCGCGATTGTAGTTGGGACTTTAAAAGAAGCTGGATGAAACCACAGTTGTTTGCTTTTTTCGCTGCAACGGGAGTGACGACGCTGCAGGCACATAGACGTTAAAGTCGGACGATGTCTGCAAACCCCGCCGCCCCCAACAAAACCCTCTCCATGCGCCAGCTTCTGGTCTGTGGTGCCGCCATCGTGACGCTTTCAATGGGTATACGCCATGGCTTTGGTCTGTGGCTGCAACCCATCACGCAGGCCCAAGGCTGGACCCGTGAAACCTTTGCGTTTGCGATTGCCATACAGAATTTGTCCTGGGGTGTTTTCGGCATTTTTGCGGGCATGGTGGCCGATCGCTTTGGCGCTTCCCGGGTGATCATTGGGGGGGCCGTTTTATATGCGTTGGGTCTGGCCGGCATGGCGCTGTCGCCGACGGGCTTTTTATTCACACTCACGGCGGGCGTTCTTATAGGCGCCGCCCAGGCGGGCACCACCTACGCGGTGATTTACGGCGTGATCGGGCGCAACATTTCGGCAGACAAGCGCTCGTGGGCTATGGGTGTCGCTGCAGCGGCGGGCTCGTTTGGCCAGTTCCTGATGGTGCCGACAGAGGGCTTTTTGATCAGTAGCCTGGGCTGGCAGCAGGCCTTGTTGGTGTTGGCTGGTGCGGTGTTGCTGATCATGCCGCTGGCGCTCGGCCTGCGTGAAAGCAGTTTTAGTGGTGGGACTACGGCCAAACGCGAGCAGACCATATTCCAGGCGCTTCGGGAGGCCTTCAAATACCCGAGCTTTCAGCTGCTGATGGCGGGTTATTTTGTATGCGGTTTTCAGGTCGTCTTTATAGGCGTGCACATGCCCAGTTATCTCAGAGACAAGGGACTGTCACCGCAAGTGGCCGGCTACGCACTGGCGTTGATTGGCCTGTTCAATGTGTTCGGCACCTATATTGCCGGGTCGCTGGGCCAAAAGATGGCCAAAAAGAAAATTCTGGCGACTATTTACTTTTCCCGTGCCGTCGTCATTTCGGTGTTTTTAATTGCACCCTTGAGTCCGGCGAGTGTCTACATTTTTGCCAGCGTGATGGGGCTGCTGTGGTTGTCTACGGTGCCGCCTACCAACGCGGTGGTGGCGCAAATCTTCGGTATTCAGCATTTGTCGATGCTCAGCGGTTTCATCTTTTTTAGCCACCAGATCGGCTCGTTCCTCGGCGTTTGGCTGGGTGGTTACATGTATGACCGCACCGGCAGCTACGACATGGTCTGGTACATCGCTATTGGGCTGGGTATTTGTGCCGGGCTGGTCAACCTGCCCGTGCGGGAAACGCCGATTCAACGCGGCGCACCCGGCCATATACCGCTGGGTGCCTGAGGTGCAACGCCCTATGCTCCTGAAAGCGGCTCTCTGGACAGGGGTGACGGCTGCGTTGCTGGGAGTGTTTGCCCTGTACACACGTCCCGATTTTCTGGTCACACTCGCCAACCAGGTCTGGGCCTGTTTTTAAATTTCCCAAGCATTCCCTGAAGTCAATATTCGGAGCTTTTCAGGCCTCTGCGGCAGCAAATACGGGGGCTAAATGCTATGAAAATAATAGTAATCACAGGCGCATCAGACGGCATAGGCGCAGAAATGGCCAGGCAACTGGCCAGGCGTGAAGGCGCTGACGTGGGTCTGGTGCTGGCCGCAAGAGACGAGCGCAAGCTGGGCGAGGTTTCGGACCATTGCCAGGCGCTGGGCGCCCGGGTGCTGGTGGTACGGACGGATGTTTCAGTTGAGGCCGAGTGTCGCCAGCTTATCAATGCTGCAGTCGCCCACTTTGGCCGGCTTGATGCCCTCATCAACAATGCCGGCATGTCGGCGCAGGCTCTGTTTGAACACGTGAAGGCCACCGACCTGGCCTGGTATGAACAGCTGATGCGCATCAACTTCTGGGGCAGCGTCTGGTGCACCCATGCGGCGCTGCCTTTTTTAAAACAAAGCCACGGCGCCATCGTTGCAGTGTCCAGTCTGGCCGGCCTGATCGGCGTGCCGGGACGTACCGCCTACTGTGCCACCAAATTCGCCATGACCGGCTTTTTTGAGGCCCTGCGCACAGAACTCAAAAGTGCGGGCATTAGCGTCACCACGGCATATCCGGGCGTTGTGGCGACCAACATCCGGCACCACGGCTTTAACGCAGCCGGTGTGGCGGCGGGCAGCAGTGGCCTGAAAGAAGACAACGCCATGCGGGTTGAAACCTGTGCCGCGCTGATTTTGCAAGGCATGGACAGGCGCGAACGCGAGGTGGTCATGACGAGCAAAGGCAAATTGGGGCGGTGGCTCAAGCTGTTTGCACCGTCAACGGTCGAAGCCATGGCGCTGGCAGCCCTCAAAGACGAGGTCAAACCGCATTGAAAACCGATCTCTCACATAGCCTGGAGCTGCCATCAGCGTGGATACAACGCTGGGCGCACCTCATCAAGCCGCAAGGCGTGGTGCTCGACGTGGCCTGCGGACGCGGCCGCCATGCACGTTGGTTTTATGAGCGGAACCATGCCCTTGCCATGGTAGATATTAGCCAAAACGCTATTGATTCAATAGCAGGAACCATTCCGTTCCCGGGCGACAGGTACGAAGCAGTGGTTGCCGACATTGAAAATGGCCCTTGGCCTTTTGCAGGCAGGCAGTTTGACGCAGTGGTGGTGACCAACTACCTCTGGCGCGCCCTGATGCCAACCTTACTGGCCAGCCTGGCACCCAGCGGCGTGCTGATTTACGAAACATTTACCCAGGGTAACGAGACCGTCGGCAAGCCTTCCCGTCCGGATTTCCTGCTGCGCACTGGCGAATTGCTGGAAGTGTGTCGTGGTCTGCGCATCGTGGCTTTTGAAGATGGTTTTCACGCCGGGCCAGAGCGCCACTCAGCGCGCTTTGTGCAACGCATAGCGGCTGTACGCGAAACAGTCTGCGCATCGGGTTTGCCTGAACTGCACAGCACCCAGGCGATCAATGTGCCGCGCTATGGACTGCCGTAGGCTCTGGGTAGAATGCAGAATTGACCTGCGGTGCTGATTGGGATGACCATTTAGCGACACCCTCATTCAAAGCCTTAAAAGTAAACCACAAGACATGAAAACCATTACCGGCAGCATTGTTGCACTGGCAACGCCTTTACACCTTGATGGCAGCGTGGACTACCCAACGCTGCGCAAGCTGGTGGACTGGCATATCGCCGAGGGCACGGACTGCATTGGCGTGGTGGGCACCACTGGTGAATCACCTACTGTCAATGTTGAAGAGCACTGCGAGATCATCCGCGTGTCCGTCGAGCAGGCCGCCAAACGCGTGCCTATCATGGCGGGCTGCGGCGCCAACTCAACGGCCGAGGCCATTGAACTGGCCAGATTTGCCAAACAGGTGGGCGCGGACTGCCAATTGCAGGTTGTGCCGTATTACAACAAGCCCACTCAGGAAGGCCAGTACCAGCATTTCAAGGCAATTGCCGAAGCCGTCGGAGACCTGCCCTGCGTGCTTTACAACGTACCGGGCCGGAGCGTGGCTGATATGGTGCATGCCACCGTTTTACGCCTGGCTCAAGTGCCCGGTATTGTGGGCATCAAGGAAGCTACTGGCAACATTGAGCGCGCGCAGTGGCTGATCAAAGAAGTGCCCGAAGGCTTCGCGGTGTATTCCGGCGATGACCCGACCGCTGTGGCTTTGATGCTTTGTGGAGGCCAGGGAAACGTTAGCGTCACCGCCAATGTGGCACCCCGATTGATGCACGAGCTGTGCACGGCAGCTATCGCGGGCAACGCCGGGCTCGCCATGAAGCTGCAAATGCAACTTCTGCCGCTGCACAAACACCTGTTTGTGGAAGCCAACCCCATACCCGTTAAATGGGCCATGGCACGTATGGGTCTGTGCGGCCCAACCCTGCGCCTTCCCATGACGCCGCTGGAAGCATCCAATGAAGCAACCGTTGAAGGCGCGCTGCGCCATTGCGGTCTGGTCTGATTTTTAAGGAAACCCAAGTGAAGACATTGCAAAAGCGCACCAGCGCATCAAACGTAAAAACTGCCGCTACCGCCGTCACGCTGGCTGTCCTCACGATGCTTGCAGGTTGCTCCAGCCTGAGCGAAATGCTTCAGGGTGAAAAAATTGATTACAAATCTTCTGGCAAGACGGGGCCGTCGCTGGATATTCCGCCAGATTTGACACAGCTGTCAAAAGACACGCGCTACGTGGTGCCCGGTGCGCCGGTCACGGCCAGCGGATACCAGGTTGGCCAGGTCGCACCATCGGTGCCAACAGCCGCGACTTCGATTGGTGATGTACGGATTGAGCGCAGCGGCAACCAGCGCTGGCTGGTAGTCAATCGCCCGGCGGACAAGCTTTGGGGCCCGGTACGTGACTTCTGGCTGGAAAACGGTTTCTTGTTATCGCTTGATCAGGAAAACCTGGGCATCATGGAAACCGATTTCGCCGAGAATCGGGCCAAATTGCCACAGGATTTCATTCGTCAATCCATTGGCAAGGTTTTGGAAGGTTTGTACTCCACGGGTGAGCGGGATAAATTTCGTACACGTCTGGAACGTAACGCCACTGGCGGTACCGAAATCTATGTCAGCCATCGGGGCATGGTGGAGGTTTTAACCGGTGCGGTTGGTAGCAGCAAAGGCGACAGCACGGTCTGGCAAACTCGCCCTTCAGATCCTGAACTTGAAGCTGAATTTTTACGCCGCTTGATGGTCAAGATCGGTGTCAGCCAAGAGCAGTCCAAGGTCTTGATTGCCAGTGGCGTCAGCAAACCCACATCGCGCATCGTCAGCGTCAACGGTGCACCGACCGTGCAAATCGACGAAGGTTTTGACCGCGCCTGGCGCCGGGTCGGACTGGCACTTGACCGCACGGGCTTCACGGTAGAAGACCGCGACCGCGCAAAAGGCACTTACTTCGTACGCTATGTGGACCCCACGACAGACAAAAAAGAGCCAGGCTTTCTGAGTAAGCTTTTCAGCTCAACTGCTGCGACACCTCCTTTGAAGTACCGCGTGTCCGTGAAGAGCCAGGGCGAGGCCACCACCGTTTCCGTCCTTAATGATCAGGGCGTAGTCGATACAACGGCCAATGCACAGCGGATCGTTCAGGTCCTTGCTGACGACTTGAAATAACCGGCCGCAAGGCGGTCACCGCCTGCAGTTTTTGACACCGTGTTGAGATTTAAAAATCTGGGAAGTGGAAGTACAGGTAATTCAACCCTGGTAGAGGCCACCGGCTTGCGGACTGTGCGGGTGCTGGTCGACTGTGGGTTGGGGCTGAAACACCTCACCTTCCGGCTGGCGCAAGCCGGTGTGCAGCCGGAGAACATCAGCGCACTTTTCATCACGCATGAGCATGCCGACCACATTGGCTGCGCGCGTTCTTTTGCACTGCGTTACAGGATCCCAGTGTGGATGAGCCGCGGCACCTACGCTGCGCTAGGGTCACCCGACTTTGACGGCTTGCTGGGTGTAGCCAGTGACAGCATAGCGATTGACTTGGCGGAGCTGCAGCTCATGCCATTCACGGTACCGCACGACGCGAGGGAGCCGCTGCAGCTCAGCTGCACCGATGGGTCCGCCAAACTTGGCATTTTGACCGACTTGGGGCACGCCACAGCGCATGTTTTAGCGCATTTGCAAGGCTGTAGTGCACTCATGCTTGAGTGCAACCACGACACTGACATGCTGGCGCAATCGGCTTACCCAGCATTTTTAAAGCGGCGCGTAGGGGGCTTGTATGGCCATTTGTCCAACCGGGAAGCGGCAGAGATTGCCTCGAAGGTGATGCATCAAGGTCTCAAGCAGGTGGTGGCAGCTCATTTGAGCGAACAAAACAACCACTCAACGCTGGTGCAAGATGTTTTGGCCAGCGCGCTCTCGTGCCGCCCGAATGATATCGTTGTTGCCACACCTGGCAACGGTACAAGCTGGTTGACGAGTTAGAGAAACGCCAACGCTGTTCAATTAAGAGAGAAAAAACCAAGGCATAAAAAAACCGCCCGAAGGCGGCTTTTTTTGAAGCTCAAAGAATTACTTCTTTGGAGCAGCGGCTTCAGCAGCCTTCTTGGCAGCGTCAGCGGCGGCGCCAGCAGCATCTTTAGCAGCGCCAGCAGCGTCTTTAGCAGCACCAGCGGCATCTTTGGATGCGTCGACAGCAGCGCCAGCAGCGGATGAAGCTTGCATAGCGGCACCAGCAGCAGCAGAAGCGGCGCCAGCGGCGGCTTCAGCAGCAGGAGCCGGTGCAGGAGCTGGTGCAGCCATAGGCGCAGGAGCTGGTGCAGGAGCTTCTTCTTTCTTACCGCAAGCAGCCAGGGCGATGGCTGCAACAACGGCTGCCAGGACGAGAGATTTGTTCATTTGTACTATCCTTGATGATTAAAGAAAACAATTTCCGGAAACTGTCAAAAAAACCCGAATCGAGTGATTTGAGCCATGTTTCGACTGGGTAGAAGGACTCGAGCTCTTCCACCCAACTTTAAATTATAGGGGGTTTTGAGTGTGCACAGAATGCGTGCGCTTTCATAAAGCAAGTCTCAAGGGGGGAAACCATGAAAAAACCACACTTTTGGTGCCCAAATGTTATTTTTGGCCATTAATTGCTTAAATTCCGAGCGTGGTGGCTGGGAAAGCCGGGGAACTTTTTCGAAAACACTCGTCCAGACGCTCTTTCAACATCACGCGTCGTGACGGCTCCGAACCGGCAATACCCGTGCTGCGGGCGAGATCAAACCTTTGAAAAACCCATGCCGGACTCCACAGCGCGCTGGGCAGGTCGTCCGCTGGCAGCACCACATTTTTGCGACAGTCGACAATGTGTGCCCAGGCTCGTCGCCACGTCACAAAACGCGCATGGCGGCGCACGACCTCGTCGTAACTTTTGGCCAGCATGGTCAGCCTGCGGCCCGACCGCGACCAATCGTTAAGTGATTGCGCCACACCACGCTCCCCGAGCGGCCAGTCTTCAAAGCTGCTGTCACTCAGAATGATTTCACGCCAGCCATGTGCCGCCGCATTTACAAACGCCTGCCGGATCAGCGCGGAAAACTCACTGGGCCCGGCAAACCGCCCTTCCAGCAGGATAGGCAAAGTCGGGGCCTGGTTATCGTCCAGGTTCATTGCCGTGTTTCTTTGTCAACTGTGGGACAGCTACCAGCCACCCAGCGTCATGCCAGTCTGTCAGCAGGCTTCGCGCTGAAAGACTCGCTTTGGCAAGCTCGACGGGAACCAGCTTGCGTTGATCGGCAAGACGCTGCATCAGCCGGGCATCTGCGCCCTTGGCAAGATAACTTTCACCGTTGATAAAGACATGGTGTGCGTCGTATAGCATTTTTGTCTGCGGTGCCAGGCAGAGGCTCACCGTTTCCTGCGGGTCCCAAGATACCGTCACCTCACCAAACCACACCGAAGATTTCACCTCGGTCATGTACTCTCCCAGTGCGCAGGCCACGGCGAGCGGGTCTTGTAATGCCTCAAGAACTGCCTGTGTGGCAAATGCCGCCAGACCCTCAGGCACCGCGCCGGGTGTGGTAGTTGCCAGTTGCTCGGGGTCTCGATAACGTCGCGGGCTTCGGCCCCCGCGGCCTGAAACACCGACAGGAGCATCTTCATCATCTTCGGAAAATTCAGCCAGACGATGCAGCAACTCTGCCGCCAGCTCACGCTTTGCCGGGGCACGAAACCCAACCGAGTAGGTCATGCAATCAAGCACCTTGCCGTTGCCGTCCACGGCCACCTCGGCAATTCCCTCATGAGCGTAACGGGGCGGCAGGTAAAGCATGTCGCCAGCCTCCAGCACAAACTCCTCCTCGGCCGCAAAGTTTTGCAGAATTTTGAGCGGTACGTCCGGCTGCAGTGTCAGGTCTTTTTGCTTACTTATTTTCCAGCGTCGGCAGCCACTAACCTGCAATAGAAAAACGTCATAGCTGTCAAAGTGCGGCCCCACACCGCCGCCCGGCGTGGCAAACGAGATCATCAGATCGTCGAGCCGCGCATCAGGTAAAAACCGAAATTGCTGCAGCAACTGATACGCCTTCTGGTCATGCAGGTCAACGCCCTGCACCAGCAGCGTCCAGGCAGTTTTGTTGAGGGCGGGCAGGCTGCGTGGCGCAAACGGGCCTTGCGTCATACGCCAGTCGGCATTGTTTTGAACGATCAGTCTCGACTCTACCTCCGCCCGCGCAGCCAGCTTAAACAGCTCCGATCGGCTTAGTACAGGTTTGAAGTCAGGCAGCGCAGCCCGAACCAGCAAAGGTTTTTTCTGCCAATGGCGGCGCATGAATTGAGCAGGGGTCAAACCAGCGAGAAGGGACAAGGGTTGATTTACATCCATGGGACAATTGTCTGATGAAAATCACTCCGCGATGCGTTATTGCCCTCACCTGGACGCTAAAAGACACTCTGGGCGAAGTGCTGGATGAGCTTGACGAGCCCGTCGAATTTTTATTGGGCGGAGATGATTTGCTCGCAAGCATTGAAGAAACTTTGCAAGGGCACGAGGCTGGCGATTCCCTCGATTTACATCTGGAGCCAGACCAGGCTTTTGGTGATTACGATGAAAACCTGGTTTTTCTGGATCCTCGCAAGCTGTTTCCCTTAGAACTGGAAGAAGGCATGACCTTTGACGGTACCGCGCTTCCGGCAGGTACGACCGCCGACATGCCAAAAGAGAAAATTTACACAGTCACTGAAATTTATCCCGAGCATGTGGTGCTGGACGGCAACCACCCCCTGGCCGGAATCGCGATTCGGCTCAGTCTGAAGGTCGAGTCGGTGCGTTCAGCGAGCGAAGCTGAAATTGGGAAAGGCTCAATGGGAACTGGCTTTTTCAAGCTAGAGGCGCAGTCAATGGGTAACTCCACGCTACATTGAACGTGCTGATTGCGCCAAATGGACTGTCTCTCGCAAGAGACTGTCTTTTGGCATCGGGGCAAATTTACTGCAATCGGTAGATCTGATTATTTTCAATGCTTACCCGATCACCGGATCGCAGTTCACCGAAAGATGGGACCTCGTAAGCACGCGTACCGCCGTTGTCAAGCTGGACTGAGACCCGATACGATTCACCTGAAACAGGGTTACGACTTTTTTCAATCGCATTGCCCGCGATTGCACCCCCAAAGGCGCCAACGACTGTCGCACCGGTACGTCCCGTACCGCCGCCGATCTGGCTGCCAACCAACGCACCTGCCACCCCGCCCAGCACGGCACCCAGACCAGATCCTTGAGCTTGTCCTTGGGAGCGCAGAACTTCTACATTGATGATGCGTCCGTATTCGGCATAGTTACCCTGCGAATTCTGATTTGGATAGTTTGATACCGGGTAGGACGTTGACGGGTAGCTGGATACCTGCGCCGGCGAATTCATTGGGCCGTTCATCGGTGCACACGCAGCGAGGGTGGCAAGTGCGACAGCCGAAAAAGCGAGTGACATCAAACGGTAAGTGGGGTGCATGGATAGCTCCTGTAAATTAAGTCGAAAGGCTGACACCAAAGACTCCCGAGTTGCAATTTGAGGTTGCTTGAGAGAGCCATTGATGAATAAATACCTTCAAACCCTGATTAAAAGCGCGCGATGGTAAGGAACCCATCGGGACACAGGCTGTATGCACGTGGGAAAGAGCTGCCCCCGCACGTAGGAAAATCCTCACGCCTACCGATGGGTTTGATTCGCTCAGGCTTTCCCGGTCGAGCCGTAACCACCTTCGCCACGCTGGCTGGCAGGAAACTCGGTCACCACATTGAATTCGGCCTGTACAACCGGCACGATCACCAGCTGCGCAATTCGCTCCATGGGCTCAATAATGAACGGCACGTCGCTGCGGTTCCAGGCGCTGACCATCAACTGCCCCTGGTAGTCGCTGTCGATTAACCCCACCAAATTGCCCAGCACAATGCCATGTTTGTGGCCGAGACCCGAGCGCGGCAAAATCAGCGCCGCATAACCGGGGTTTTGCAGATAAATCGCCATGCCGGTGGGCACCAGCTGCCACGCGTTGGCGGCCAGCGTTAACGGCGCGTCAAGGCAGGCACGCAAGTCAAGACCGGCGCTTCCGGGTGTGGCGTAGTCGGGCAACTTGCCTTGAAGGCGAGGGTCGATGATCTTGATGTCAATTTTCATGGTTTTTTGATTTTTACGATTTTTCTTGCGGGCTGCTGATCGAGGCAACCCTACGGGCCGCGATCTCGCCAACCAGTCGCCTGGCCAGCGACAATTTGGATGCACGTGGCAACGCGATGCTGCCCTGCGCGTCAACCAAGAGGAGCGTATTGTGATTCCGCCCGAAGGTGTCTGGACCAATATTGCCGATCAGCAATGGCACCTTTTTGCGCAGACGCTTGGCCTGGGCGTTTTCATGCAGGTCGTGACTTTCTGCCGCGAAACCGACGCAAAAAAGCGCGCCCGACTGGCCTGTAGCCGACTGCGCGATAGTTGCCAGAATGTCCACGTTCTCGGTGAATTCCAGCGAGGGTGCGTGGCCAGAGCCATTTTTTTTAATTTTTTTATCGGATGGCGCTGCAGGCCGCCAATCAGCGACCGCTGCAGTTGCTACAAAAATGCTAGCGGATGGCACAAGTAAAACAACGGCCTCAAGCATATTTTGTGCTGATTTCACGTCAATGCGGGTGACGCCGCGCGGTGTACCCAAACTCACAGGGCCAGCTACCAGGGTAACCTCGGCACCCGCTTCACGGGCCGCGCGCGCAATCGCAAAACCCATCTTGCCGCTCGATAAATTAGTGATACCGCGTACTGGGTCAATGGCTTCGTACGTGGGCCCGGCCGTGACAAGTACCCGCTGTCCGGCCAGCACCTTGGGTGCAAAAAATGCGACGATGTCTTCCAGCAGCTGCTCTGGCTCCAGCATGCGCCCATCGCCCGTTTCACCGCAAGCCTGAAAACCGGCACCCACGCCAAATACCGTTGCGCCATCAGACTGGAGTTGTGCCAGATTTCTCTGGGTTGCCGGGTGCGCGTACATCTCCCGGTTCATTGCTGGTGCCAGCAGCAGCGGCACTTTGCCAGCAGGACGCGCCAGACACATCAAACTCAGCAGATCGTCGGCACGTCCATGCAGGAGTTTGGCCATGAAATCAGCACTGCAGGGCGCAATCAGTATGGCGTCGGCTTCACGTGACAAATTGATGTGCGCCATGTTGTTGGCGACACCACCGGCTGACCGGTTGTCCCACTGGCTGGTGTGGACCGGCCGGCCGCTCAAAGCCTGCATGGTCACAGGAGTAATGAACTGCCCGGCGGCCTCGGTCATGACCACCTGTACCGTAGCGCCTGCCTTGATCAAGGCCCGGCACAATTCCGCCGCTTTGTAGCAGGCGATCCCCCCCGACAAGCCCAGCACCAGGTGCTTGCCGGCAAGATCAGGTAGTTCGCCACTGTCGGATTCACTTTGCGATTGATTCACGTGATTGGCCGTAGTTGTCATGTTTCGCAATGTATCAGCTTGCCGCGGATGGCCATTGGGCCAGACGTCACCGCCTATAATCCGCATTTCCCACCTCTGCGGACTTCTGGTTCGTATCTGACATGACCAAATTTGTCTTCGTCACTGGCGGTGTGGTGAGTTCCCTCGGCAAGGGAATCGCCTCAGCCTCCTTAGCGGCACTCCTTGAATCACGCGGCCTCAAAGTCACCCTCATCAAGCTAGACCCTTACCTCAATGTAGACCCCGGTACGATGTCGCCATTCCAGCATGGCGAAGTTTTTGTAACCGACGACGGTGCAGAAACCGACCTTGACCTGGGCCATTACGAGCGCTTCATTGAAACGCGCATGAAAAAGGCCAACAACTTCACCACCGGCCAGATATACAAAAGCGTAATTGAAAAAGAGCGCCGTGGCGATTACCTTGGTAAAACCGTGCAGGTTATTCCGCACGTTACCAACGAGATTCAGGATTTTGTCAAACGCGGCGCTGGCTTTGACACGCCAGAGGCCGTTGATGTGGCCATCGTTGAAATTGGCGGTACCGTCGGCGATATCGAGTCGCTTCCCTTTCTGGAGGCCGTGCGCCAGATGAGCCTGCGGCTGGGCCCCAACAACAGCGCTTTTGTTCACCTGAGCTATGTCCCCTGGATTGCCGCGGCGGGCGAACTCAAAACCAAACCGACCCAGCACACCGCCAAACAGCTGCGGGAAATCGGCATTCAGGCCGACGTACTGCTGTGCCGCGCCGACCGACCCATTCCCAAAGAAGAGTGCGAAAAGATTTCACTGTTTTCCAATGTCCCCGAGTGGGGCGTTATTTCGATGTGGGATGTGGACACCATTTACAAAGTCCCACGCATGCTGCATGAGCAGGGGCTGGACGGCCTGATTTGCGACAAACTGCGCCTGAACACGCCACCGGCCAACCTCAAGCGCTGGGATGAGCTGGTCTATGAAACAGCGCATCCAAAAACCGAAGTTCATATTGCCATGGTTGGCAAATATGTAGACCTCAGCGACAGTTACAAGTCACTGAACGAAGCGTTGCGCCATGCCGGCATGAAAAACCATGCCAAAGTCACCATTGAGTACATTGACTCTGAAACCCTCAACGCTAACAACGTTTCCCGGCTGGCCCGATTTGACGGCATTTTGGTTCCTGGTGGATTTGGCGTGCGCGGTGTTGAAGGCAAAATTTGCGCGGCCCGCTATGCGCGTGAAAAAAAGATTCCCTATCTTGGCATCTGTCTGGGCATGCAGGTGGCCACCATCGAATTCGCTCGCCACGTCGCGGGCCTGGAAAACGCCAACAGCACTGAGTTTGATCCGCAAACGCCGTACCCGGTGATTGCACTGATTACTGAATGGAAAGACGAAGACGGCACGATCAAGACGCGAGATGCGCAGTCAGACCTGGGAGGCACCATGCGCCTGGGCGCGCAAAGTTCTGACGTGGCCAGCGGCACCCTGGCGCATAAAATTTACGGCAATGTTGTCACTGAGCGTCACCGTCACCGCTACGAAGCCAACGTCCATTACCTCGACACCCTGCGAAAATCCGGCTTGGTGATTTCTGCACTGACACAGCGCGAACAACTCACTGAAATAGTCGAGTTGCCGCAGACCGTTCACCCCTGGTTTGTCGGTGTACAGTTTCATCCTGAATTCAAGTCGACGCCCTGGGCCGGGCACCCGCTTTTCAATGCCTATGTCAAAGCGGCGCTCGACCATCAGGTTGAAGGCAAGTTACTCAAAATCGCGGCCTGAAGAACATCAAGGATAAAACAGCATGCAGCTTTGCGGATTCGAGATCGGACTGGACCAACCTTTTTTCCTGATTGCGGGCCCGTGCGTGATCGAGTCCGAGCAGTTGCAGATGGACACCGCCGGAACACTCAGGGAGATCACTTCCCGTCTCGGTATTCCGTTTATTTTCAAGTCCAGCTACGACAAGGCCAACCGTTCCAGTGGCACGACGTTTCGTGGGCCAGGCATGCACAAAGGCCTTGAAATACTGGCCAAGGTCAAACGCGAACTAGGCGTGGCCATCCTCACGGATGTGCACTCCGAGAACGACATAGCTGCGGTTGCTGCTGTGGTTGACGTGTTGCAAACACCTGCTTTTTTGTGCCGCCAGACCGATTTCATTCACGCCGTGGCGCAATCTGGTAAGCCGGTCAATATAAAAAAAGGGCAGTTTCTGGCGCCTGGTGACATGAAAAACGTCATCGACAAGGCGCGGGCTGCCGCGCGCGAGAAAGGCCTGAGTGAAGACCGCTTCATGGCCTGCGAACGTGGTGCAAGTTTTGGTTACAACAACCTGGTCTCTGACATGCGAAGCCTGGCCATCATGCGGGACACCCGTGCCCCGGTGGTGTTTGATGCGACGCACTCGGTACAGCTTCCCGGCGGTAACGGTACGAGTAGCGGCGGCCAGCGTGAGATGGTGCCGGTTCTGGCCAGAGCCGCCGTTGCTGTGGGTGTCGCGGGGCTTTTCATGGAGACCCATCCTGACCCCGCCCAAGCCATGAGCGATGGCCCAAATGCCGTACCACTCAAACACATGTTGGCGCTGCTCGAAACATTGCTGGAGCTAGACCGCGTGACCAAGAAAAACGGCTTTTTAGAAAACAACTTCAACTAAACCCAAGAAAGAGCACCATGCAAGCTGGCTACATTATTGTTGACATGAACATTTCCGACATGGCACAGTACCAACAGTACATGGCCGTGGCGCCTGCCGCTGTTGCAGCAGCAGGTGGCGAATACCTTGTTCGCGGTGGCCGTTTTGAGACCCTGGAAGGGCAATGGAAACCAAGCCGTATTGCCATGTTGAAGTTTCCGAGCTTTGAGATTGCTAAAGCTTTCTACGACAGCGAGCTGTACCGTGCAGCGCGGGAAAAACGCTCGGGTACCACTGAATTTTTTAATATGGTGCTGGTTGAAGGTGCCACTGTTCCGGCCTGAAACACCTTTCCCTTTTCAAGCACTTTTCAAGCATTACAAAGCACTTTTCAAGGAAAATAATGAGCGCAATTGTTGATATCGTCGGCCGTGAAATTCTCGACAGCCGTGGCAACCCCACCGTCGAATGCGACGTGCTGCTGGAGTCCGGCGTGATGGGCCGGGCAGCCGTGCCTTCAGGTGCATCGACCGGTTCGCGTGAAGCCATTGAGCTGCGCGACGGCGACAAATCGCGCTACCTCGGCAAGGGCGTCCTCAAGGCGGTCGAGCACATCAACACCGAAATCTCTGAGGCCGTGCTGGGCCTGGATGCCAGCGAGCAGGCTTTTCTGGACCGCACCCTGATTGATTTGGACGGCACCGAAAACAAATCCCGTCTGGGCGCCAACGCCATGCTGGCCGTCAGCATGGCGGTTGCACGCGCAGCCGCTGAAGAAGCCGGGTTGCCGCTTTACCGTTACTTTGGCGGCAGTGGTGCCATGCAGATGCCGGTGCCGATGATGAACGTCATCAACGGCGGCGCGCATGCCAACAACAACCTTGACCTGCAAGAGTTGATGATTATTCCCATTGGCGCACCGAGCTTTCGCGAAGCCGTGCGATACGGTGCTGAAGTGTTTCATGCACTCAAAACAATCCTGCATGACAAAGGTATGAGTGTTGCAGTTGGCGACGAAGGTGGTTTTGCGCCCAGCGTGCCCAACCATGAAGCGGCCATCCAGATGATTCTGGAAGCCATCGACAAAGCCGGTTTTGTTGCGGGCGAACAAATCGCTCTGGGCCTGGACTGCGCTGCATCCGAGTTTTACAAAGACGGAAAATACGTGTTGGGCGCAGAGGGCCTGAGCCTGGACGCCACAGAGTGGACCAACATCCTGGATACCTGGGTCGATAAATATCCCATCATCAGCATCGAGGACGGCATGGCCGAAGGCGATTGGGACGGCTGGAAAATCCTCACCGAACGGCTGGGTAAAAAGGTCCAGCTGGTCGGGGACGACCTGTTTGTCACCAACACCAAAATTTTGAAAGAAGGCATCGACAAGCACATCGCCAACTCGATTCTGATCAAGATCAACCAGATCGGTACTCTGACTGAGACCTTTGCCGCCATTGAAATGGCCAAACGCGCCGGTTATACCGCCGTGATTTCCCACCGCTCGGGCGAGACCGAAGACACCACCATCGCCGACATCGCTGTCGGGTGCAATGCGGGCCAGATCAAAACCGGCTCCCTGTCACGCTCTGACCGCATGGCCAAGTACAACCAGTTGCTGCGCATTGAAGAAGACCTTGGTGAGGTCGCCTCCTACCCGGGCCGTGCAGCGTTTTACAACTTGCGCTGAAGCGGCATAACGGCCGCTGACCATCTTGGGAAACCGTTTTGTCCCCGCCATCCTAATCGCGCTGCTGGTGCTTTTCCACGCGCAACTCTGGATGGGCCGGGGCAGCATTCCCAATGTGCGCGACATGCAGCGACGGCTAGACGAGCAGCTTGCCAAAAATATCAAGTCACAAGTCAATAACGACCAGCTGGCCGCTGAAGTCCGGGACCTCAAGGAGGGCCTTGAAATGGTCGAAGAAAAAGCACGCAGCGAGTTGGGTATGGTCAAACCCAACGAGATCTTTGTGCAAGTCACAAAATAAAAAAACCATGCGCGCTTTCACGATCGCCCTGGTGGGTGCGCCTGATACCGGTCAGGCGCAACTCCTGGAAGCGCTTAACGACAGTTTCAAACTATACGCTCGGCCGGTTTCTGTGTTGATGGGCAGCCCGGCCAAGGTGGCCGGCAGTGACCTGATCCTGCTGATGGGCTTGGACGGTTTGCAGTCACCTGCGGTGAACGCATTAGACCAGTCGATTCGGCTGGAACTTGAACTTGCAGGCACAGCTTATGAAGTGCTGTACGGTACGCCGCAGGATCGGCTTGCGCAGGCGCTTCAGGTGGCTGAAAAAAGGCTGAATAAATCTTCAACTGCACCCATACCCCCGCAGGTTCAAGCCGAACTTGCGCGAAAGCCATGGGTCTGGATTTGTGACAAATGCAGCGACCCACAGTGCGAGCACCAGCTGCTCACGCAGCTGCTGGCGCGACGGGCTACTGCACCACAGGGGTTGGCGGCTGCTGACGGTCAGGCTGGGTGAATATCTGCGCTGCGTCTACCGGGTCAAAGTCATGCTGCGCGCCACAAAACTCGCAGGTCACCCCCACGCTACCGCGCTCGGCGATGATGCTTTCAATTTCTTCCACGCCCAGGCTGCGCAGCATGTTGCTGACCCGCTCGCGGGAACAGCTGCAGGCAAATTTCGGGCTCAAGGGTTCAAATCGCGTGATCGGCTCTTCCCAAAACAAACGGTGCAAAATGGTATCGACGTCCAGCGTCAGCAGTTCTTCTCGTTTCAGGGTTGAAGCCAGGATCGCAATCCGCTTGTAATCTTCGTTTTTGCCAATTTCATCCTCGTTCGCGTCGCTGTCAGACTGTCCCTCCAGATTGCCCTGCCCCTTCACGGGCAGGCGCTGAATCAGCAAGCCGGCAGCCACGTTGCCATCGGCGGCAAGAATGAGTTTTGTGTCGAGCTGCTCACTCTGCAGCATGTAGTGCTCCAGTACTTCGCTCAGTTTTTCAATTTTTTCATGCTGGTCGCCAAACAGTGGCACCACACCCTGGTAGGCCTGCTGGCCAGGAAATTTGTCTTTGGGATCGAGCGTGATTGCGCAGCGGCCCTGGTTGTTGACATTGACCAGCTGGCTAAGCGAGCTGCCCGCATCAATCGGCGCCGTCACTGTAGCGGTGGCGCGCAGGCTCAGGTCGGGCTGGACCTCTGCCACCGCAAGTTTGACCGGGCCATCACCGAAGATTTGCAAAATCAGCGCGCCGTTGAATTTGATATTGCCCTGCATTAATGCGCCCGCAGCGGTCATTTCACCAAGAAGGTGCATAACCTCGACCGGGTAGCCGCCAGCGGTTTGACGGCGCTTCAAAATCTCTTGCCAGGAATCAGTCAGGCGCACCAGCATGCCGCGCACCGGGAGACCATCGAAGATAAATTTGTGGAGTTCTGACATAGTGAGCAACTTAAAAATGTAAAAAATAACCAGAACGTCAGGCCAGCTTTTTAAGCCCGGCTTTGTAGCGCTGTGCATTGGCTATATAGGTCTGCGCGCTCATTTTTAAACCCTCAATCTGTTCTGGCGACAGTTGCCGTACCGCCTTGGCCGGGCTGCCGAAAATCATCGAGCCGTCGGGAAACTCTTTGCCCTCGGTGACCAGTGAACCGGCGCCCACCAGGCAGTTCTTACCAATTTTTGCACCATTGAGGACCACTGCCTGAATGCCAATCAGCGAACCATCCCCAATGCTGCAACCATGCAACATAACCTGGTGGCCAATGGTGACGTTGTCGCCAATGACCAGCGGCTTATCATGGTCAGTGTGCAAAACGCTGTTGTCCTGCACATTGGAGCCCGCACCCACTGTGATGGACGCGTTGTCGCCGCGGATTACCACGCCAAACCAAACACTGCTGTTATCGCCGAGCGTCACATTGCCAATGACCTCGGCGCTGTCAGCCACCCAGGCAGATGCTGACACGGTGGGTTTGAAATCGTCAAGTTGATAGAGGGCCATGGTAATCCTGGTGTTGAAGGGGGCACTAGCAGTAACGGTTGCGCGAACCAGCGCTAGTTGGTTACCGGGCGCCAGATCAGCGTTCGCTACGCCTGACCCAATTGTAAGGAGCGGGCAGCCTTTGCATCACCGACAATCCAGCCATGACCGCCCCGCCATCGCCACCAGAGCTTCGCCAACTGGCCCTGCAAGCATTGATGCAGCCAGATCCAACACAAAAAGTCGCTATAACGCAGAAAATACGGGGGCTAAATGCTATATTTTCAATAGCATCTGACCAACATTTTCAAGCCCCCGACGGGCTGCCCGGTTGCCCAACCAGACCCGAACTGCGCTCGCACCTCGACGTGCCCAAGCGCTCGCCTTTCACCACCGAAGGCCTGGCCGCGCTGCTGCACGCCGTCACGCACATCGAGTTCAATGCCATCAACCTGGCCCTTGACGCGATCTGGCGCTTTGGCGGCATGCCTGATGCTTACTACCTTGACTGGCTACAGGTGGCCGTGGAAGAGGCGCAACACTTCAGCCTGTTGCGTGCGCACCTGCAGACCATGGGCTACGACTACGGTGATTTCCCGGCCCATACCGGCTTGTGGGACATGACAGCCAAAACCAGCAATGACGTACTGGCACGCATGGCCCTGGTGCCGCGCACGCTGGAGGCACGCGGTCTGGACGCTACCCCGCCCATGCAGGCCAAACTGCGCAAGGTTGCCACGCCCCACGCGCTGCGTGCGGTGGAGATTCTGGACATCATCCTGCGCGACGAAATTGGCCATGTGGCTATTGGCAACCACTGGTACCGCTATCTGTGTACCCAGCGCGGCATTGACCCGATTGCCCACTATGCGCGGCTGGCTGCACACTACGGCGCACCGAGCATCAAGGGGCCGCTCAATCTGGAGGCCCGCCGCAGCGCCGGCTTTGAAGAGGCTGAACTGGCCCTGCTTTGCGGGCAAAGCAGGTAGGCAAGCCCTTCAAAGCGCAACCGTCACGCGCAGAAAGGTGGCGTCAACAGACGTGGCATTGGGGTCCAGGCTCTTGTTGTGGCTTTTGAAAAGAGCTTCCAGCTCCTTTTGCAGGTCATCGGCCCGGCCGTTCTTTTCTGCCGCCTCGAAGGCATTCATGGTGGGTCCATAGAAGTTCCGGAAACCATCGACACGATCCGTGACTGTGCCGGGCGCGCTGAAGGTGAACGTGTCACGCAGAAAAGATATGTTTTCTGCCGGCACGCCTGCGCTGGAAAAGCGTTCAATCACATTGCTCTCGATCCCCCACAACATCGGGCTGACAAAACCTTCGGGCGGTGCTGGTGTGTAGGCTGAGCACACCTTCAAAATCTGTGCCACGAGCGTCGGATCGCCGGGTATCCAGTTGCCCATCACAATTCGCCCGCCAGGACGAGTCACGCGCACCATTTCCCTGGCCACATCAAACGGTCTGGGCGCAAACATGGCGCCAAAGATGCTCACGACAAGGTCAAAAGATTGATCTTTCAATTCATGCAGGTTGGATGCATCGCCCTCCTGGAACCTGCAATTTGTCAGGCCCTGCGCCTTCGCCCGCTTGTTGCCAGCGGCCACAAGGTTCTGCGCGATATCGACACCCAGCACCTCCGCTCCGAGTTTCGCCGCTGGTAATGCGGTTGTTCCGTCGCCACAGCCCAGATCCAGAACCTTATGCCCTTTTGTGATACCCAGTTTGGAGACCAGTTCCTCGCCGCTTTCTCGCATGCTTTCGGCAATTTGCGTGAAATCGCCTTTCTCCCAAAGTGCTTTATTCGGATTCATAAGAGAGGTCCCTTTCAGGTTGTTGATCAGCTTACGGATTTCAAAGCAGTGCTCTGCAGCGAATAATGTCAGGTTTCAAACCCGGCTGGGATACCTACTTACCCGTCCCCAAGGCACTACAAATGCCACAAAAAAAATACGGACTACCGTGACGATCTGGAAATGAAATAAAGCATCGGCAGACGCCTACAGACAACATGCCTTGATCAGGCTTAGGCTTGTGAGGCATTCAAAGGAGTCTGCAAATGATGTCCAACCTGGTCCCTGGCTTTCCCTCACAGGCAGCGCAACTGCCCAAAGATGTCTCTGTGCAGCTTCCGCATGGTTTGCTTCTGGGGGCGACCAATGCGGCGGTCAAGCTGACTTTTTCCAGCTGGTCCAGCATGGCCCGCCTCAAGGCAGGTCAGATTGGCGCATTGGCCGAAGAGTATGTTGAAGGCAAATTGCAGCTCGACGGCGCCATGCGCGACGTTATGGGCGCTGTGACGCGCTTGCTGCCCGGCAACCCGGTAGAGAGCGACACCGGCTGGTGGTCGGATTTCCTGCGGCGGGCCAAGTCACTGGCGGCGCATACACCGCACAAAGACGCTGCACAGATACAGTTTCATTACGACGTTTCAGACGCTTTTTATGCGTTGTGGCTGGACCCGCGCCGGGTTTATTCCTGCGCCTATTACCGAGACCTGACCGACACCGCGATCACGCTTGAAAAAGCGCAGGAAGCCAAACTTGACCACATCTGCCGCAAGCTGATGCTCAAGCCCGGCGAGCGTTTTCTGGATATTGGTTCGGGCTGGGGCGCCTTGCTGCTGTGGGCTGCAGAACATTACGGCGTTCAGGCTACCGGTATCACCTTGTCCAAAAATCAGCACGCCCACGTACAGCAGCTGATTGCGCAAAAAGACCTGGGCCACCGGGTCAACGTTCAATTGCGCGACTACCGGGACTTGCACCCTGGTCCCGACCTGCAGCCGTTTGACAAGATCTCGTCTGTGGGCATGTTTGAACATGTAGGCCACGCCAACATGACCGCTTATTTCGCCAAAATTATGGAACTGTTGGTGCCTGGCGGATTGGTGATGAACCACGGTATCACCGCTGGCGGGCTGGACAACCGTCAGCTCGGCGCTGGCATGGGAGATTTCATTGAAAAATACATCTTCCCGGGCGGCGAGTTGCAGCACGTCAGCGCCATGCTGGAACACATAGCCAGAGGCGGGCTGGAGCTGCTCGATGCCGAGAACCTGCGGCCCCACTACGCCCGCACACTCTGGGACTGGTCCAACGCACTGGAAGCCCGGCTCGATGAGGCGCGCTTGGTGCTGGCTGCAGATGGTGGCCCTGAAGCCGCCGAAAAAATCCTGCGCGCTTACCGCTTGTACCTGGCAGGCAGCGCCATGAGTTTTGAGCAGAGCTGGGTATCCCTGCACCAGCTACTGGCGATACGCCCCCTGGCCGACGGTGCCCGCCCGCCCTACCCTTTCAACCGTGGCTACATGTACAGCCAGCCTTAAACAGGAAACAACGGGACCAGGCCGCGCACTTCAACCCCTGGGGTGGTGTTCGCCGTGAACTTTCTTGAGCCGCTCACGCGCCACATGGGTGTAGATCGTGGTGGTTGAAATATCGGCATGCCCAAGCAGCATTTGCACCGCGCGCAGGTCCGCGCCGTGGTTGAGCAAATGGGTGGCAAACGCATGGCGCAGCGTGTGCGGGGACAGCGGCGAGGTGATGTCTGCCAGCAGTGCATATTTTTTGACCAGCATCCAGAACATCACGCGGCTCATGCCAGCGCCACGCGCAGTTACAAACAGATCATCGGTCTGCTGGCCGCCCAGAATGGTCGAACGCGCCTCGGCCAGGTAACGCACGATGGCTTCACGGGCAATTTGCCCAAACGGCACCAGCCGCTCCTTGTTGCCCTTGCCCATCACGCGCAAAACCCCTTCGTTCAGGCCCACATGAAAAGTCTTCAGCCCGACCAGCTCACTCACGCGCAGGCCACTGGCGTACATCAACTCCAGCATGGCGCGATCCCGCTGGCCCAGGGACGTGGTGTCATCTGGCGCGGCCAGCAGCGCTTCAACCTGCGCTTCGCTCATGAGTTTAGGCACGCGCAGTGCCTGTTTGGCAGACTGCAGTTTGAGCGTGGGGTCGGCGTTGACGAAACGTTCACGCAAGGCCCACCGAAAGTAACGCTTGAACACCGTCAGGCGGCGGTTGGCCGATGTCGCGCGGGTAGCGCTGTGCCGGGCTGAAAAATAGCCATTGATGTCAACTTCAACCGTCTCATTGAGGGAACGGTCCGGCGGCTCTCGGGCCACCAGCCAGTCTGCGTACAGCGACAGGTCACGCCGATACGCTTCCAGCGTGTTTTTTGACAAGCCGTCCTCCAGCCACAAGGCGTCTATAAAGGTGTCGATACTGGACTGGCTGTTGATATGCATGGCCTGAACCATAACAAAAAAAGCCGCCCATTACGGGCGGCTTTAGCTGAAATTCAGGCACGCCTGGAGTACGACGCGCATTGAACGGTACCAGCCATCACTCCAGCTTGAGTTTGGCCGAGTCGACCACCTTTTTGTACACCTCGTATTCAGCCTTGATCTGTGCAGAAAACTGCTCTGGCGTATTGGCAACAATGATGGAGCCCGTGTCTTCAATGCGCTTGCGCACAGCCGGGTCTTCCAGGGCCTTTTTCGTGGCTGTACTGATCTTATCAACCACCTCTTTGGGCAAGTTTTTCGGTCCAATCAGGCCGTAGTAGGCCATGCGGTTGACCGGCTCAAGGCCCAACTCTTTGAACGTCGGAACATCTGGCAGGGCGGCCAGCCGTTGCGGTGCGGCAATCACGATAGGGACCAGGCGTTTTTGCAAAATAAACGGCAATGCGGAGGGCAGATTATCAAAAATCATGTTGACTTGGCCAGCCACGGTGTCGTTTAGGGCCGGGCCAGAGCCGCGGTAGGGAATGTGCGTGACAAAGGTACCGCTCAAATTTTTAAACAGCTCCATCTGCAAGTGCGCAATACTGCCCGTGCCTGACGAAGAAAATGAATATTTGCCCGGGTTTTTCTTGATCTCCGCCAGAAATTCCTTGTAGTTTTTGGCTGGAAAACTTGGGTGTACGGCCAAAATATTCGGCGTGGCCGCGATGTTGATGATGGGCGTGAAATCCGTCAGCGTGTTGTACGGAATTTTCGGGTTGATGGCCGGATTGGCCGCCGTGGTCGACACGGTAGCCATGCCCAGCGTGTAGCCGTCCGGGGCAGCACGGGCTAATTCTGCAGCACCCACCACACCACCACCACCGGCCTTGTTCTCGATCAGCACCACCTGGCCCAGCGCCTTGCCAAGCGGCTCGGAAATAACCCGGCCAATGATGTCGGTAGTTCCGCCGGGTGCAAACGGGATTTGCACCTTGACCACCTTGTTGGGATAACCCTGCGCCAGGGAAGTGCCGGCTATAGCAGACAGCGACAGCGCAGCCAGCGTTTTTTTGATAAAAATAGATCGACGTAGCATCTTTAAGTCCTTCAAATGGAAACCACTGCGATGGTACGCGCAAGCGCGGCGCCGGTCGCTGCGGCTTATGCACAGCGGGCAAACCCGAAGAAGCCCCCGCTTTGCGGTTATTCTCGCCCCGTGAACTATGCGCAACTTCTTTTTCCCGATTTTTCCCTGATTGTTTGCGGTTATCTGGTGTGCCGTTACACCGCCCTCAACCGAACGGTGTGGGAGCAGGTTGAGAGCCTGGTGTATTACTTTTTGTTCCCAGTCCTGCTGTTTCAGTCGATCGTCCGCAACCCGCTTGACCTGGGTGCGGCTTCCAGTCTTATCGGTGCCGGGATATTGCTGGGACTGAGCGGCATTGCGCTAGCCTACAGTCTGCCCTACCTGCCGTGGCTGGGCCGGCGCATTGACAGGCGCGACCACGCCGCTAGCGCACAGGTCGCTTTTCGATTTAATTCTTTCATCGGCCTGGCTTTGGCCGATCGGCTGGCCGGCAGCGAGGGCCTGCAGCTGATAGCGGTTCTGATCGGTGTGTGCGTGCCTCTGTTTAACGTCGGCGCCGTGTGGCCCATGGCAAAGCATGCCAAGCGCAGTTTTGCCGGCGAACTGCTGCGCAACCCACTGATTCTGGCCACTGCCACGGCCCTGGTGGCCAATTTGCTGGGCTTTACTCTGCCTGTCTGGCTGGAGCCTGCCGTCACCCGGATTGGCGCGGCATCGCTGGCGCTGGGTTTGATGGCGGCTGGCGCAGGCATGCAGTTTGGTCACCTGTCAAACGCCAAAACACTGGCGGTAGCGGTGTTGTCGATCCGGCACCTGATGTTGCCGCTGGTGGCGTTTGGGCTGGCCAGAGCGTTTGGGCTTTCCCCGGTGCAAACCACCATATTGCTGGCGTTTTCAGCCCTGCCGACGGCCTCCAGCGCCTATGTGCTGGCAGCCCGCATGGGCTACAACGGCGGCTACGTGGCAGGCCTGGTCACCCTGTCAACCATGCTGGGTGTGGTGAGTCTGCCATTTGCCCTGGGTGTGCTGCGCCGGCTTTAAATGCATCGACGCTTTATCGGGCTTGCTTGCTATTTTTTTAATAGCTGTTAGCCCCCGTATTTGCTGCCTAAAAGCCATTTTTAGGCATCGATATTTGCCTGTAACGCCCAGGCCACCTGCTCTCTGACCACCTCACTCGCGTGCCGCTGCCGCGCCAGCAGCGCCTGGCGTATGCCGCTGTCATGCCCGGCGCGCAGGGCATTGCCCATGGCCAGGGCGATGTTGCGCAGCCAGCGCGCATGGCCAATGCGGCGTATGGCGCTGCCTTCGGTGAAGCCTAAAAACTCGGCCTCGGTCCAGGCAAACAAAGTGACCAGTTGCTGGCCGGTCAGGCCCTGCCGTTCGTCAAAATCGGGCAGCGCGCTGCGCTGGGCAAACTTGTTCCAGGGGCAAATCAGCTGACAGTCGTCACAGCCGTAGATGCGGTTGCCAATCAAAGCCCGAAACTCGAGCGGGATCGGCCCGGCGTGTTCGATGGTCAGGTATGAGATGCAGCGCCGCGCGTCAAGCTTGTGCGGCGCAATGATGGCCTGCGTGGGGCACACGTCAATGCAGGCGCTGCAGCTGCCGCAGTGCGAGCTGACGGGCGCGCTTTGCGGCAGTGCCAGATCAACATAAATTTCACCCAGAAAAAACATCGACCCGGCCTCGCGGTTGAGCAGCAGCGTGTGTTTGCCGCGCCAGCCCTGGCCAGATCGAGCGGCCAGCTCGGCCTCCAGTACGGGCGCTGAGTCCGTAAAGGCGCGGTGGCCCAGCGTTTCGACGTGCGCTGCAATGCGTTCGCCGAGTTTTTGCAGACGTGACCGCATGACCTTGTGATAGTCGCGCCCCCGGGCATAGACCGAAACGATGGCTTCGCCCGGCCGCTCCAGGCGGCTGAACTCCACCGCCTGCCACGGCGCTACGCCGTCTGCGCAAGCTTCAGCCAAAGCGGGCAGGTAGTCCATGCGCGCGGTAATCACACTCACGGTGCCGGGCATCAGTTCAGCGGGCCTGGCCCGTTTAAGCCCATGCGCCGCCATGTAATGCATGTCACCATGAAAGCCTGCGGCCAGCCAAGCTGATAATCCAGGTTCGGCTGACGATAAGTCCACACCCGCAATGCCAATTTGCGAGAATCCAAGCGCACGCGCCCACGTCTGAATCTGACTTACAAATTGATGATCGACTTGATGACTACTCGGTTCCACCCACTGATTGTAAAAACATTGACATGGCCAGACGAGGCCGCCACGCAGGCCTTTGCCCAGAACTTGGCCACACGGTCAGCGCTTGGCCACGCCATGCTGGAATTGCGAGGTGACCTGGGCGCGGGAAAAACGACTTTTGTGCGGCATCTACTCGGTGCACTAGGCGTAACCGGCCGCATCAAAAGCCCGACCTATGCCGTGGTGGAGCCCTACACCCTGGACGACTTGAACATCTGGCACTTTGATTTTTACCGCTTCAATGACCCCGATGAATGGGAAGAAGCCGGATTTCGCGATATTTTTGCCAGCCCCGGCCTCAAGCTGGTCGAATGGCCCGAAAAGGCGGGCCCTCACCTGCCGCAAGCGGACCTGCTGATCGCCATAGAAGTGCTGGCCGGCGATGCGCGGGCACTGACGCTGAGCGCATTCACCACAACAGGCGAGGCCTTGCTGGCATGAAGACCCCCCTGCACACACCCAACCGGCGGCAAACCCTGCAACTGGCCAGCGTCGTGCTGCTGCTGGGCGTGCAGCACATTGCGCGTGGGGCCACGATTGTGGCGGTGCGGGTCTGGCCTTCCAAAGACTACACACGGCTGACCATCGAGTCTGATGGCGAGATCAAGGCGCGGCAGTTTTTTATTGCCGATCCACCGCGCCTGGCGGTAGATATTGAGGGCATCGACCTGATTCCGGCTTTGCGCGAGCTGGTGGCCAAGGTCAAATCCGATGATCCGAATATTTCAGGTATTCGCGTCGGGCAGAACGCACCCGGTGTAGTGCGCCTTGTGATGGACCTGAAGCAGCCTATGCTTCCGCAGGTGTTCACCTTGCCGCCTGTGGCTGCCTATCAGTACCGGCTGGTATTTGACCTGTATCCGGCGCAGCCTGTAGACCCACTGGAGGCGCTGATTGCCGAACGGCTGGCCGACAAATCACCAACTTCATCAACCCCTGCGACCCTACCGGCACCAATTCCGGCCAGGCCAGCCGCTGATCCGCTGGGGGAGTTGATGGCGCAGCAGTCTGGCAAACCTGCAAGCGTACCCGCCATGGCGGCGCAGCCCGCGCCCGCCCCTGCACCATCTGCAGGCAGGCCTGGTGTTGGCAAGCCAGCGTCCGCTTTGCCTTTACCTTCTGCCCCACCTGTCTCGCCAGCCCCACCTGTCTCGCCAGCCCCACCGGTGCTGGCCGCTGCACCAGCCCCCGAGGGCAAAACAGACCGCCTGGTGATCGTTGCCCTTGACCCGGGTCACGGCGGCGAGGACCCAGGTGCCGTGGGCCCCGGCGGCACGCGTGAAAAAGACGTGGTGCTGCAGATTGCGCACCGCCTGCGGGACCGTATCAACCAGCAGCCCAATATGCGCGCTTACTTGACGCGCGACAGTGATTTTTTTGTACCGCTGCACATTCGCGTACAAAAGGCGCGCAAAGTGCAGGCCGATTTGTTCATCAGTATCCACGCTGATGCTTTTTTTACCGCCAGACCGCAAGGGGCCAGCGTTTTTGCGCTCAGCGATAAAGGCGCCTCCAGCAGCGCCGCTCGCTGGATGGCCGACAAGGAAAACTCCGCTGATCTGGTGGGCGGCCTGAACGTCAAGGCCAAGGACGAGCAAGTACAAAAAGCCCTGCTCGACATGAGCACCACCGCACAAATCAACGACAGCCTGAAGCTGGGCAGCGCCATGCTGGGAGAAATAGGCAGCGTTGGCAAGCTGCACAAACCCCGGGTTGAGCAAGCCGGATTCGCCGTACTGAAAGCCCCTGATATTCCCAGCATACTGGTGGAAACCGCTTTCATCAGTAACCCCGACGAAGAAGCCAAGCTGCGTAGCGAGCAATATCAGGTGCAACTGGCAGACGCTTTGATGCGCGGAATCAGCCGCTACTTTGCGCGCAACCCGCCACTGGCGCGTAACCGGCAGGTATAAACACCGACATGGTTGGCGAGGCACCTGCAGACCCGGCAGCCTTGCCTTTCGACACCGACATGGTGCGGTGGTGTTCTCCTACAGCGCACAACACGGGAGTGACTTACAGTCTGGTCACAGGCAGTGCCAAAAAATCGACCTTTCAAAACCTTTTACACGGGTATAAATGTCAACTTAAAGCAGCCTGAATTTTTTTCAGTAAAAAAAAGGTACACACCATGAACTCCAAACTCTTAATGTCTGCAATTGCGGCCTCCCTGATCGCCCTGACGGGTTGCGGAACCAACCCGACGAATGCACAAATCGGCACTGGCGTTGGCGCTATCGCTGGCGGTG
>JANXTM010000221.1 GCA_025352405.1 Polaromonas sp. | reverse complement strand
GCAAAGATGGTGAGCTTGGCTTCGACGGTTTCGCGAATGCTTTCTTGCACCAGTACAGCGCCGTCCAGCGCAGCAGCCAACGTGGCAACCGTGGAGATGCGGGCCAGCACCACCTCAGGGGCTTCGCTGATCAAGCCGTGCTGTGCCAGATCACTGATGTTTTCGCGCAGCAGTTTTATGCAGCCTGCAAGCGCATCGGGCGCGGCGTCATAAATCGTCACGGCACAACCGGCGCGGGCAAAAACAATAGCCCAGGCCCGGCCAATCAGGCCAGCGCCGACGATGGCAATACGTTCGTTCATCACGTGCTTACCCTTATTATCCGATGTGCTCGACGTTACCGCAAACCGACAGGCTCTGGCCACTTATAGCGGCGCCTGCGGGAGAACAGATAAATATGATCTGGTTCGCGACACCCTGCGCCGTGACTATGGCGCGTAACGACATCTTGGACAGCAGGTGCTGGCGCATGGCTTCATGCTCGAACCCCTAGGACGCCGCCTTGGCGGCGATCACGCCCTCCTGGCGGTCACCGGCAACGATGCCCGAAAGGATGATATTGACGC
This sequence comes from Polaromonas sp., assembly GCA_025352405.1. Lineage (GTDB taxonomy): Bacteria > Pseudomonadota > Gammaproteobacteria > Burkholderiales > Burkholderiaceae_C > Polaromonas. The sequence goes on along the minus strand of JANXTM010000221.1, from coordinate 1,856 downwards.
GGATATGGTCGGGGCCAAGCTCCGTTGCCCAGGTCTCGGTCAGGCCGATAACGCCATATTTAGAAACCGAGCCACCCGGCGATTGAAGACAAATTGACGATACAACCACCGCCCGCCGCCTTCAGCAAGGGCACGGCCCGGCAGGTGCAAAGAGAAGGTCTGGTCAGATTGACGCTGTTGGTCTGGTCCCAATCGGCCAGCGCTGGGTCCTCAACCGCCGCTATCGAGCCGGCAATGCCGGCGTTGTTGACCAGTACATCAAGCGCGCCCGAGCGTGCCTTCAGCTCGACAAACATGGCGTCGACCTGAGTTTCGCTCGACACATCGGTGCGGCGGCGCGGACCGCACTGGCGCTCGACATCAACGGTGCGGCAGAGTTCATCCTGTCGGAAAGCGGACTGAAAGAGGGCTGACAAGCCCCAGCATACGGGTCCGATCAGCTTCTTAGGCTTGAACTGAATAACCGCCATCGACCGGGATCGCCGTGCCGGTTACGAAATCCGAAGCCGGGCTGGACAAAAAGACTGCAATACCGGCCAGATCGCCGGGTGTGCCCCAGCGGCCGGCAGGCGTGCGGGCGATGATGCGCTCCTGCAGGCCGGCCACCTCGACCCGGGCTTTTTGCGTCAGTTCGGTGTCTATCCAGCCCGGAAGGATGGCATTGACCTGAATCTGATCGCTCGCCCAGGAGGTTGCCAGCGCCCGTGTTAGCTGCACGATGCCGCCCTTGCTGGCACTGTAGGCCGGTGCAAACGAGGCGCCAAAAATCGAGGTCATCGAGCCGATGTTGATCAGCTTGCCGCCCCGCTTCTTCAGGTGTGGATAGGCGGCTCGGCTGCACAGGAAAGCGCTGGTGAGGTTGGTATCAAGTACCGTATGCCACTCGCTCAGGCTTAGCTCTTGCACCGGCTTGCGAATGTTGGTGCCAGCGTTGTTCAGCACAATATCGAGTTGGCCGAAATCATCGACTACCTGCATCATCAAGGCGGCAACCGCCGCCTCATCGCAGACATCGACCGCATAGGGTCTAGCTTCGGCGCCCTGCTGGCACAGGCTGGCCACCGCCGCCTGCAATTTGTCTGGGTTGCGCCCTACCACGGCGATGCGGGCGCCGGCGCTTGCCAGTCCCCTGGCCATGGCCAAACCGATGCCGCCGTTGCCACCAGTGATGAGGGCTACTTTGCCTTGAAGATCAAACATACTGTGGGTTTCTTTCAGGTGTACAACCCGCATTGCGGGCCCGACGGGGTGTTAAATAAAATCAAAATGATGGTTTAGCCCTTGTACAACAAACATAAAATGCTATCTTTTTTGTAGTCTCCATGCCTGCGGTGGTCTTACTCAGCATCGTGTCCGGCATCATGGCGCGCCATGCGCTCGCTTTTCCAATAAACGTCATCGCCGCCGTTCATGCGGTTCAGCACGCGCGACAACACAAACAGTAGATCGCTTAGGCGGTTCAGGTACTGGCGCGGTGACTCTTTCAGGGTTTCGGCCAAGTCCAGCGCCACCACGGCACGTTCGGCGCGGCGGGCTATTGTGCGGCAGACATGGGCAAGCGCAGCGGCACGTGAACCGGCAGGCAAGATAAATTCGGCCAGTCGCGGCAGTGTGGCGTTATGCTCTTCAAGTGCGGCGTCAAGCTGCGCTACAGCTTCGGGTTTGAGCAGTTCGAAGCCGGGGATCGACAGTTCGCCGCCCAGGTTAAACAGCTGGTGCTGCACTTCAACCAGCAGCTCACGCACCCCGGCGGGCATGTCTTCACACAGCAGCACGCCGATGTTCGAGTTCAGCTCATCCACGTCGCCCATCGCATGCACCCGCAGGCTGTCTTTGGATACCCGGGTGTTGTCACC
>JANXTM010000209.1 GCA_025352405.1 Polaromonas sp. | reverse complement strand
TTTCTATCTCATGAGCGTTTAAAGTCAAAAGACTTTGACTACTCTCAATCAACCGAAGTCAACTGATTTTGTCTGGCAATCGCCTTCAAACGCCCATACTTATCGGCTGTAAATTTTTAATGATCCTAACTACTCTCTTGGCAACAATTACTTGGTAACTGCTGCTTTGTTTTCGTCGTTAGCTGTAATCAGCTGAGCCTCAAATTATATACCGGCTTTTACACTCGGGTCAAATAAAGTTTTGAGATTTATTTGACATTTTTTAGCTCTTCTTCGTTAACAGAACTGTGTCATAAAAGACCAGTTTCATCAGCGAAGCCTGCCAGTGTATCACGGGTTTCCTCTCTCCGTAAAGACTGATGCCAAACTTATGAAAACAACCCGTCGCCCGGATTGAACTGGCACCGCCAGCCGCGCGAGAACCCCTAAAACGCTCTTGTAGAAGCCCGTTGCGCCCGGCACCGGATAATCGTCTCTATATATGGCACTCATTACCCTTCTAGACGCTCAACTCGCTTTTGGGCACGTCGCACTGCTGAACCACGCAGATTTTTCACTCGAATCCAACCAGCGCATTGGCTTGATCGGCCGCAACGGCACCGGCAAGTCGTCACTGCTCAAGATCCTCGCCGGGTTGGAGAAGCCTGACGATGGCACCTTGCAGCTGCAGCAGAACTTGCGCATTGCCTATGTGCCGCAGGAGCCCAGCCTCGACCCGCACGCTACTGTTTTTATAGCGGCGAGTGCAGGCTTGGCGAGAACCCGGCACGTCGTTGAAATGTACCTGGCGGCTGACGAGCACACCGACCTGGATGCCTTGCAGTCTGAAATTGAAGCCCTGGACGGGTGGAATTGGGAAAAGCGGGTAGAAGAAACTCTGCACCGCCTGCACTTGGACAAAGATGCCATTGTTGGCTCCCTCTCGGGTGGTACAAAAAAACGTGTTGCCCTGGCACAGGCGCTGGTAGCAAAACCAGATGTACTGCTGCTTGACGAGCCCACCAACCACCTTGACCTCGACTCAATCGCCTGGCTTGAAGAGCTACTGATTAACTTCAACGGCAGCATCATCACAATTACCCACGATCGGGCCTTCCTTGATCAGGTCGCCACCATGATTGTTGAGCTCGATCGCGGCAAACTGCTGAGCTACCCTGGCAACTTTGCCCAGTATCTGGTTCAAAAAGAAGAACAGATGGCGCAGGAGGCCGTCATCAACGCCAAAGCCGACAAGCTGTTGGCACAAGAAGAGATATGGATTCGCAAGGGCGTTGAGGCACGACGCACCCGCAGCGTAGCCCGCATTGGCCGGCTAGAAGTGCTGCGTGACGGCCGCGCCGCGCGACGCGACGCAGTAGGCCGCGTCAACCTGGATGTTTCCAGTGGCGAGAAAAGCGGCAAGATTGTGGCGGAACTGACCGACGTCTCGAAAAGCTATGGCCACCCCGGCGCCGAAAAAATCATTGTCAACAGCTTCAGCGGCACCCTGCTGCGCGGCGACAAAGTGGGCCTGCTCGGCCCCAACGGCGCTGGAAAAACCACGCTGCTCAAGCTTATTCTGGGTGAAATCCTGCCTGACGTGACCTCGCCACCCGGAAAAGTCCGTCAAGGAGCCAACCTGCAGGTCGCCTACTTTGACCAGATGCGCGACGCGCTGGACCTGGACGCTACGCTCGAAGACTTCATCAGCCCTGGCAGCGAGTGGGTCGAGATCAACGGCCAGAAAAAGCACGTCAAAAGCTATTTGACCGACTTTTTGTTCAGCCCCGAACGCGCCCGCTCCCCCGTACGCAGTTTGAGCGGTGGCGAGCGCAACCGCCTGCTGCTGGCGCGCCTGTTCGCCCGGCCCGCCAACGTGCTGGTGCTGGACGAGCCGACCAACGACCTGGACATCGACACCCTCGAACTGCTCGAAGACCTGCTGCAAAACTACGAAGGCACGGTGTTTTTGGTCAGCCATGACAGGCGCTTTCTGGACAATGTGGTCACCAGCACCATCGCCTACGAAGGCACGCCGGAAAAACCGGGCTTCTGGCGCGAGTATGAGGGCGGCGTGACCGACTGGCTGACGCAGTCCAAACGGGCGGCACAGCTCACGGGCAGCAGCAAAGCACCAACAGCCGGTACCACACCCAAAAATACAAGTAAAAACACGGCCATCGGCAGCAAAGACGGAGACCAATCGCTATTAAAAAAGAAGTTAAGCTACAAAGAACAACGCGAGCTGGATGGTCTGCCAGCGTCGATCCAGCAGCTTGAAGCGCAACAAAAGGCCGTTGAACAGGAATTGTTTGATGGCTCGCTCTACACCAGCAACGCCAAACGGGCTGCCGAACTGACAGCACGCAACACGAAAATCGAAGAAGAACTAATGGTTGCCCTGGCGCGCTGGGAAGCCTTGTCGGCTTGAACGGCCGTTGGCACTGAATTGACAAACCCGTCCGGTGCCCGCCGGGCGACGCCATGCAGTCAAGGTACCCACCTACAAAATAATGCGGCGAATTGGCTCGTGAGGCCGAAGTCTTCGCTCGATGGCTGCGCTAAAGTATTCGCATTATGTACATTTGCGCTGCATTGCCCCTGAATTTTCCTGTCAGTCCTAGGGACCCTCTGCATAGCTCTGGCAAGGCTGTGGCGGTCGGATCGGGATGGACTGCATGGCGTCTTTTTGCAGCCAAATCCACGGCTATTAGCAAGAAAAACAACACTGCAGACCGCCCCAGTCGGGCTGTTCACAGACCACAGGGCGTTATGCAAAGAGTGTTTAAGTCGCTCACTGGCCATACCCGCCCGGCCACGTGGCATTGGTCGCTGCTGTTGGCCCTGTTATTCAGCGGCTGTGCGGCACTGCCCAACGAGGTCGCCCGTCCCGTATCGACAGCGCTGGCCAGCCCTTCTGGTACTGCGTTGGGACAAGCCGTAGCTGCCAGGGCCCGCGCCGCGGGAACGCGCAATGATTCGGGCTTCGCACTAGTCAGCAGTGTGGAGCTGGCTTTCACAAGCCGTATGACGCTCATCAAGGCGGCGCAAAAAACACTCGACTTGCAATATTACGCAGTTCACTTTGACGACAGTACCGAGCGGCTGTTTGAGGCCCTGAAAGAGGCCGCCAACCGCGGCGTGCGTGTGCGTATTTTGCTGGACGATTTCAACACCGCAGGCAAAAATGCCCAGGTCCTGAAGCTGGCGTTTGAAAAAAATATCGAGTTGCGCTTGTTCAACCCCCTGCCAAGTAGCCGTGCGTCACCGTTTTTTCGCATCATCAGCAGCCTGAGCGACATTGACCGCCTGCAACGGCGCATGCACAACAAAATCTTTGTCGCAGACAACGTCGTCGCCATCACGGGTGGCAGAAACCTCGGTGATACCTATTTCGGACAAAGCGAGGGGACCAATTTTGTCGACCTCGATGTGCTGGCCGAAGGACGCATTGCGCAGGATTTGTCACGCAGCTTTGACCAGTACTGGAACAACCCTCTGGCTTACCCGGTGCAGTCCCTCATGACGGCCAAGGAAATCGAGGCCATGAAACCAAAGGCCAGCAATGTGCAACAAGCCGGAGCGGCGATTGACCTCGATGCTCCGGCCGGGTCAGTCGCAACAAGTACAGCGACCAAAGTGGTCAACGGCGGCGACCCTTCTGGCAGCTCCATAAACGCCACCACGACCACACGCACCGTGACGTTACCCGGCGGATTGACGACCACCATCCCTGCTCTGCCTGACGTCATTGACTTGCGCCAGCTGCCGTGGACCTGGGCCCCATCTGTCATGTTGGTGGACAAACCGTCCAAAATAGCCATGGATGCTGACAGCGTGGAAGAATCGCAAGACACGGTGGTGGATGGCCTTTTGAGCCTGATGTCGCAGGCTCAGAAAGACCTGCTGATCGTGTCTGCCTATTTTGTTCCCGGTCAACAGATGATGAAGCAGTTCGCCGACTTGAGGCAGCGCGGCGTGCGCGTGCGCGTACTGACCAACTCACTGGCGTCCAACGACGCGCCCGCGGCCCATGCCGGTTATGCCCGCTATCGCCAGGCGCTGATCGCCATGGGCATTGAAATTTACGAAATGCGTACCGAGCAAGCAGGCTCCGTGTCTGCATTTGGCTCGGCAGCAGGCTCAACCGGCGGTTCAAGCGGCGCATCACGCGCCAGCTTGCATGCCAAAGCGGTGGTCATAGACAGCAAACTACTGGTAATCGGCTCCATGAACCTCGATTTGCGCTCCAAACTGCAGAATAGCGAAGTCGCTATCGTCATCCGCAGCGCCAAACTCTCGGCTGAGGCCACCCGTCTGATCGAGCCAGGCCTGGCGCGGGGCGCCTATCGGGTGGAGTTGGAAGGCGGCCAGCTGGTCTGGCGTGCACCGCAAGGCTCTGGGCTGAAAGACACGCGGACAGAGCCAGACGCCAGCCTGGGCCTGCGTCTGATGGTCGACCTGATTGCGCCGTTCGCGCCTGACGAGATGCTTTGACGGTACTTTTTCGAGTGTTTCAAGCCCCTGGGGCAACAAGTACGGGGGCTACCAGCTATTTACTTGATAGCAATCTATCTGTGTAAATCAGCTGCCTCCCGTGATTTCCCGTATTGGCCCCAAAATACGCTCATGACTTCTTCACCGCCGAACGCCCCTGCCTTGCCCCGCTTCTGGGCTGATCTGAAAAGCCCCGACTTCGCTCGACTGGATCTGGGGCGCTGCATCGCGGTCTTGCCAGTGGCGGCGATTGAGCAGCACGGCCCGCACCTGCCGCTGCATGTGGACGCCACGCTGGTCGAAGGCGTTATTGCGGCCACGCTGCCACATCTGCCTGCTGCCTTGCCAGTGCTGTTTTTACCGACGCAGGCAATTGGTTTTAGCCCCGAGCACACGGCTTTTGCGGGCACCCTGACGCTTAAGGCCAACACCATCATCGCCCTGTGGACAGAAATGGCCGAGTCGGTGGCGCGCACGGGTGTGAAAAAACTGGTGCTGCTTAATTCACATGGCGGCCAGGTCGGGCTGCTCGACGTGGTGGCGCGTGACCTGCGCGCCCGGCTTGGCATGTTGGTTTATAGCGTGAACTGGTTCAACCTGCCCTTGCACGGTGAGGCGGGTGAGTCGATCAATGACCTGTTCAGCGCCGATGAACACCGCTTTGGCATCCATGCGGGTGAGATTGAAACCTCAATGATGCTGGCGCTTACGCCGAATCAGGTCGATATGACGAAGGCGCAGAACTTTCACTCCACATCACAGGATCGGGCCGAGAAATTCACACTCCTCGGAGATGGTCGAAGCGCCAAGCTGGCCTGGCAAATGCAGGACTACAACCCCCAGGGCGCGGCGGGCAACGCAGCGGCCGCTACCGCAGACAAAGGCCATGCCGTGCTGGGCGCTGCAGGCCGCAGCCTGGCGCAGCTGCTGGTTGAGGTGGACCAGTTGCCGCCTGATACGCTCCTGAAAACATAGCGGATAGCGCCCGTATTTTCTGCCGCAGAGGCGTTTTTTTAAGCTTCTTATCAAGGCTTATGGGATGCGCCCGAGGTGATTGAGGCCTGGCTGAGCTTTGTGCTCCGCACGCTGAAAAAAGCTGATCCGCCGCTGTTGCCAGGTTAGGCCAGCAACTGCGGGCGAGGTGTGCCGGGTTTGTCGGCGTTGGCTGACAGCTTTAAACACGCCAAGAGCCTACAGTTTTAGTTGCGTCGTTTGCGCTGCCAATTGCCTTGAACGGCCTGAAAACGCATTCGGGTTTAAAACTCACAACCAGAGGTGATTTATGCGTTCAAAGCTTGGTTTTCACAACATTCCGCGCGCAATTGCGAGCGTTCTTATCGTGGGCGGCTCTGTATTCCTGGCGGCCTGTGGCGACACCGCTGCGCTAGACCCCACAGCCGGCATGGGCGCCACGCCCAGCCTGCCCAAACCGGTGAGCAGTCTGATTCCCACAGTAAATATTGCACCCGCCGTAGGCTGGCCAGCGGGCGCGATGCCTTTACCCATGGCCGGTCTCGCCGTGACTGCGCTGGCGACCGGTCTTGACCACCCACGCTGGGTCCATGTCCTGCCCAACGGCGACGTGTTAGTGGCTGAAAGCAACGCGCCGCCCAAGCCCGATGACGGCAAGGGCATCAAGGGCACGGTCATGAAATGGGTCATGGGGCGTGCCGGTGCGGGCGTGCCGTCCGCCAACCGCATTAGCCTGCTGCGGGATGTCGACGGTGACGGCAAGGCCGAGGTCCGAACGGTGTTTCTGAGCAACCTCAACTCGCCCTTTGGCATGGCCCTGATCGGCAACGACTTTTACGTCGCCACAACAGATGCGGTGGTCCGCTTTCCGTACCAGACGGGGCAAACCAGCATCAGCGCCGCGCCGGTCAAGGTACTGGACTTGCCTGGCGGCCCCATCAACCACCACTGGACCAAAAGCCTGATTGCCAGCCCTGACGGCAGCAAGCTTTACATCACGGTGGGCTCCAACAGCAACGCCGGAGAGCGCGGCATGGAAGCCGAAGCTGGTCGTGCCGCGATCTGGGAGATGGACGTCAAAACCGGCAACCACCGCATTTTTGCCACCGGCTTGCGCAACCCCAATGGCATGGGTTGGTCGCCTGAAACAAAAGCCTTGTGGACGGTTGTGAATGAGCGCGATGAAATCGGCAGCGACCTGGTACCCGACTACCTCACGTCCGTCAAGGACGGCGCTTTTTATGGCTGGCCCTACAGTTACTACGGGCAGAACGTCGACGAACGTGTCAAGCCGGCGCGCCCTGACCTAGTGGCCAAAGCGGTGTCACCCGACTACGCGCTGGGCTCCCACGTTGCGCCACTGGGCATGGCGTTTTCTGAAGGCAATGCCCTGACACCGGCGCTTGCAAGCGGCGTCTTTGTCGGCGAACACGGCTCATGGAACCGTCGGCCACTGAGCGGCTACAAGGTGGTGTTTGTGCCCTTCAGCGAAGGCAAACCATCGGGCTTGCCTGTGGACGTGCTGGCTGGTTTTCTCAGCTCGGAAGGCCATGCCTACGGTCGACCGGTTGGCGTGGCTATCGACAAGCGCGGCGCACTGCTTGTGGCTGACGATGTGGGCAATGTGATCTGGCGCGTCTCGGGTGTGGCAGCGAAGTAGGCCGTACGGGAGCGCAGTCAAAAAGGCTCAACGCAATGTGGCCAGATAAGCCACGATGTCTGCGGCGTGCGCGTCCGTTACGCCCATGTTAGGCATGGCTGTCAGCGGTTTGACGGTTTTCGGATGTTGCACCCACAGCGCCATGTTTTGCGGTGTGTTGGCGAGTCGGCCTGCGATCAGCTTGCGGCTTGCCAGCCCTTGCAGAGGTGGGCCGACGTTGGGGAAAGAGCCCGTCACGCCTGGAATTGTGTGGCACGCGTTGCAGGCGTACTGCTGAAGTGCCTGACGGCCTCTTTCTATACTTCCCTGCGCAAGATCAGCCGACACAAACGCAGGTGGTGATGTATCGCCAGCGACGGCGCGGGTTGCAACTATCTGACCGCAGCCAGCAAGCGTCGGGCCGGCGCCAGCAGCTTGCCAGACTGCTGGCACATCCGCCCTGGCCTGCGCGAGGTCTGAATGAGCCTGCGGCGTCAATTCGGGCAAGTGGTTTACAAAAGCTGCGATGTCCCACAAGGTGCTGTCCGGCAACCGGAACTCCCAGGCCGGCATGCCGCTCATCTTGATGCCGTGGCGTGTGATCCAGTAAATCTCGCGGGGGGTGCCAGCGCTGCAGCGCGTTTACCAAGGGGCCGGGCACGGGCTGCATGCTTTTGCCAATGTCACTGGCGGCTACGCCCGGCGCACCGTGGCACTGAACGCATTTGGCCTGAAAGCAGGCTGCGCCGCGCTGTATGCGCGCTGTGTCGTCAAGCGATGGTGGGTTGATGTCACGCGCTTGCCGCCGGACGGACTGGCGCAGGGCGGTGTCAAGCAGCGAGTACACCCACTGCGTGTGCTGGCGGGTAGCGCTTACATCGTACACACCGGTGTAAATCACCAGGGCAGCCCCGGCCAGCGCGGCCAGCAGCAGCGCTGCAGCGGTCAGGGCGACGAAAAGCAAAGTCGGCGGTTTCATGACCCAATTGATTGTGCTGTCCGCGGCAGGTCTCTTGATGAAGTGTCGGCGCTGTCGTGCACACGTTAGCGTCGGACTGAACAAAAATTAGTTCATGCTCCACTTCGCCTGTATTCTTGCGGTTTTCCCTTTGCTGGTGGTGGCAGTCGTTGCAGTGGCGGCCTAGCCCGCCCAGTTATCAGCCGCACAGCCTTTTTCACCATCCGCCCAAACCGCATCCAGCCTGCAGCGCGGCCAGCGCCTGCTGACGCAATACCAGTGCGGCAGTTGCCACGCCATCCCGGGCATTGCTTCCGCGCGCGGCGTGCAGGGGCCAACCCTTGAGGCCTTTGGCAGGCGCAGCTATATCGCGGGGCGCATTCCGAACCAAGGCGACAATTTGGCCCGCTGGATAGTTGAGCCCTCGGCACTGGTGTTTGATACCACCATGCCGTCCATGGGTGTCTCACCAGCGCAGGCGCGCGACATGGCAGCCTACCTGGGCAGCCTGAAATGAGCAGCGCGCCTTTGCCCGAACAACTGCAATCGGTGCTGTCGCCGGCCGGTCAGGCGGCGCAGCAGGTGGCCGACCTGAGCTGGATCTTGATAGGCGGCGCAGCGCTGATTTTTATTGGCGTGATGGGTTTGCTGGTCTGGAGCCTGCGACAGCGCGCCGCTGGCCAGGCCCACCGGGTGGCTTCAAAACGCCTGTGGTTGCTGGGCGGTGGCGTTGTGTTTCCGGCCGTGGTGCTGCTGGCTTTGCTGGTCTGGAGCACGGCGCGCACCCCAGGTTGGCTGGCACAGCCACCACCGGGCGCGTTGATCGTCGGCATCACCGCGTACCTGTGGTGGTGGGAGGTGCGTCTGCGCGACTCCGCAACCGGGCGGGAGGTCACATTGGCCAATGAGCTGCATCTGCCGACTGGCCGGCCCGTCTGGCTGGGGCTGAGCAGCCGCGATGTGATTCACAGTTTTTGGGTGCCTGCGCTGGCAGGCAAGATGGACCTGGTGCCCGGCCGCACCAACCACCTGCTGGTGCAAGCGGACCAAAGCGGCGTCTATCGCGGCCAGTGCGCCGAGTTTTGCGGTGAGCAGCATGCGCGCATGGCGCTGCATGTTGTGGCCGAGCCGCCCGCTGCATTTGACGCCTGGCTTGCAGCGCAGGCCCGGCCAGCTGAGGCGCCGTCCAGTGCATTGAGCGCGCGCGGCCAGCAGGTTTTTTTGGCGCAGCGCTGCAACGCCTGCCACACAGTGCGCGGCGTGGCGGAAGAAGGCCGCCTGGGCCCTGACTTGACGCATGTGGGTAGCCGCCTGTATTTGGGCGCGGGCACGCTGGCGAACCAGCCCGGCCAGCTGGCGTACTGGGTCGCGCACACGCAGGGCATCAAGCCCGGTGCGCGCATGCCGTCGTCAAACGACATCGACAGCGGCAGTCTGCAAGCACTCGGTGCCTGGCTTGAAAGCTTGAAATGACCGGAACTACTGAATCGCCCACACCTGCCCTGCCATCGAGCTTGCCGCGCCCGCCGGACGAGCTGGCTCGGCTTGAGAAAGCCTGGAAGCCGCCCACCGGCTGGCGCTTGCTGTCAGCCGTCAACAACACCCAGATCGGGCTTTTCTACCTCGCCACCTCGCTGCTGTTTTTTGTGCTGGCTGGTGTGCTGGGCCTGATGATTCGCGCGCAGCTGGCCCTGCCCGACAGCGTGCTCATGAGCCCACAAACCTACAACCAGGTCTTCACCATGCACGGCACGGTGATGATGTTTTTGTTTGCCGTGCCGGTGGTCGAGGCGATTGCGGTTTATTTATTGCCTGGCATGCTGGGCGCGCGCGATTTGTCTTTTCCGCGACTCAGCGCCTATGCCTTCTGGGCTTACGCAGTCGGTGGCCTGGCGTTTTTTGCCACCTTGTTTTTTGGCGCATCCCCCGACGGAGGTTGGTATATGTACCCGCCGCTCACAGGCAAAGAGCATTCGCCCGGTATCGGCGCCGACTGGTGGCTGCTGGGCATCGGTTTTATCGAGATTTCAGCGATTGCCGGGGCGATTGAACTGATCATCGGTATCCTGATGACACGCGCGCCCGGCATGACGCTGGGGCGCATGCCGGTGTATGCCGGTGTATGCCTGGGCCATGCTGGTCAGCGCTTTCATGATTGTATTTGCCTTCCCGGCCATCATTGCCGGCACGTTGCTGCTGGAGCTGGAACGCGCTTT
>JANXTM010000183.1 GCA_025352405.1 Polaromonas sp. | reverse complement strand
GGCGTTGTTCACCAGTGCAATGGCGGGCCTGGTGAGTGCGGCAAGATAAGCAATCTCGCCCGGGTGGTTCATGCCCAGTTCGACCACACCGACCTGGTGCGCAGGCTTCAAACGCAGCAAGGTCAGCGGCACGCCAATGTCATTGTTGAAATTACCTTCTGTCGAAAAGGCGTCCTCCATCTTCCAGGCACGCAAAATCGACGCGATCATCTGGGTGACCGTGGTTTTGCCGTTGCTGCCGGTGACGGCAATCAGGGGCAAATCAAACTGTGACCGCCAGCCCGCTGCCAGTTGCGCCAGCGCCAGCTTTGAATCACCGACCTCTAGGCCGGGCAGACCCGCCTGGACCAAGCCGTGGTGAGCAATGGCAGCCGTCGCGCCACTACTTTCAGCATGGGTCAAAAAGTCATTGGCATCAAAATTTTCGCCCTTGAGCGCTACAAAAAAATCACCCTTTTGAAGCGTTCGCGTATCTGTATGAACACGCTGAATGCGCGTCTGCCCGTTGCCCACCAGTGCAGCCGAAAGCTGCCCGGGAGCGACCCAATCGTGCGCCTGCTGCAAAGTCATCATGCCGCACCTCCCGTGCGACGCGCATCGAGTGCCGCCTGTGCATGCAGCACGTCAGAAAAAGGGCGCTGTATACCCCCCATGTCCTGATACGCCTCATGCCCTTTGCCCGCCAGCAGCACCACGTCGCATGGCTGTGCAAGGGCAAGCGTCTGAGCAATGGCCAGTGCCCGATCAGCCTGCACATGAACCGAGTCGCCATGCGTCAGCCCCAGTAATATCTGGCTGATAATGACCGCAGGGTTCTCGCTGCGCGGGTTGTCGCTGGTGACCACCACCTGGTCTGCATTTTTTTGTGCGGCAGCAGCCATTAAAGGCCGTTTGGTCGCGTCCCGGTCACCGCCGCAACCAAATACGCACCACAGCCGACCGCCCCGCCGGTGGGCAACACTCCGCAGCGCGAGCAACACCTTTTCAAGCGCATCCGGCGTGTGGGCGTAATCAATCGCGACAAGCGGCTGGCCAGCCATTGCCAGGGTTTCCAGACGACCCGGTACGGACGGCAAATTACTGGCAGCAGCAGCAGCGTCCTGAAGTGAAATACCCAGAGCACGCATCGCAGCCACCACACCCAGCAAATTTGACACGTTGTACAGGCCGACGGTTGACATCATGACGGGGCACCGCTCAGCGCCTTCAACCACCTCAAATGAAAGGCTCTGCATGCCTTGGCGAATGGCTTGTGCCTGCAGGCGTGCAGGAACTTGAGCAGAAACGGTCCAGATATCCAGCGGCGATGTCATGCGTGCAGCAAGCGCTGCGCCTTTCGCATCATCCACATTGACAACGGCAGCCTGAAGCCCGGGCCAGGCAAAGAGCGCCTCCTTGGCGGCCCAGTAGAACGGCATGGAGCCGTGGTAGTCCAGATGGTCTTGCGTGAAGTTGGTGAACATCGCGACGCAAATCTGCGTGGCGTCCAGACGCTGCTCAGCAAGACCAATCGACGAGGCCTCCAGAGCGCAGGCTACAAAACCCTGATCTGCGAAATAACGGAGCTGTTGCTGCAGCAACACCGGATCGGGCGTGGTCAAGCCATTGGGTACCAGAGCGTCTGGCGCGCCAACGCCCAGCGTGCCAACGACCCCACACTTGCGGCCGACACGGCCCAAGGCCTGCGCCAGCCACCAGGCGGTAGATGTTTTGCCATTGGTGCCCGTGACGGCAATGACCTGAAGCTGCTTGCTGGGCGCATTGAAATAGCTGTCAGCAATAGGCGCTGTTGCGGCTTTGAGCCCATGGTAGGCAGCAACCCGCGCGTCAGAAAACCCGAAGCTTTCAACATCTAGCGCTTCAACGAGGCAGGCTTTGGCGCCAGCCGCCAGCACATCAGCCACATAGCGGCGACCATCCGTCGCCGCGCCTGGCCAGGCGATGAAACCGTCGCCGTCACCAATCGTTCGGCTATCGATAGACAAGTTGCCGGTGACGCGCGCGCGCAGCCAGCCAGCAGCTTGTTCAGGCGTGTACAGACGGGTTATCAAAACGACTCCACCACGGTTTGGGTGACGATCTGCGGCTTCACGGACATGTCAGGCTGCACGCCCATCATGCGAAGTGTCTGCTGCACCACTTCGCTAAACACAGGCGCAGCTGCGACACCGCCAAAATAGTTGCCATCGCTGGGCTCATCAATCATGACCGCGACGATGATGCGGGGCGATTCAATCGGTGACATGCCGGTAAACCAGGCACGGTATTTATTGCTCGCGTAGCCCTTGCCGACCTGCTTGTGGGCCGTGCCCGACTTGCCGCCGACCGAATAGCCCACCGTCTGCGCGAGGGGGCCGGTACCGCCGGGCGCAGCAGCCATTTGCAGCATCCGGCGTATCGCGCGCGCGTTGTCGGGCGAGAAAACTTTCACACCAACCGCTGGCTCGCTGCTTTTCAACATGGTCACAGGAATGATCTGACCATCGTGCGCAAACGAGGTGTAGGAGTGCGCCATCTGGAACAACGAGGCTGACAGGCCGTAACCATAAGCCATGGTTGCTTGCTCG
>JANXTM010000182.1 GCA_025352405.1 Polaromonas sp. | reverse complement strand
GGCGTTGTTCACCAGTGCAATGGCGGGCCTGGTGAGTGCGGCAAGATAAGCAATCTCGCCCGGGTGGTTCATGCCCAGTTCGACCACACCGACCTGGTGCGCAGGCTTCAAACGCAGCAAGGTCAGCGGCACGCCAATGTCGTTGTTGAAATTACCTTCTGTCGAAAAGGCGTCCTCCATCTTCCAGGCACGCAAAATCGACGCGATCATCTGGGTGACCGTGGTTTTACCGTTGCTGCCGGTGACGGCAATCAGGGGCAAATCAAACTGTGACCGCCAGCCGGCTGCCAGTTGCGCCAGCGCCAGCTTTGAATCAATGACCTGCAGACCGGGCAGACCCGCCTGGACCAGGCCGTGGTGGGCAATGGCAGCCGTCGCGCCACTGCTTTCAGCCTGGGTCAAAAGGTCATTGGCATCGAAATTTTCGCCCTTGAGCGCTACGAACAAATCGCCCTGTTGAAGCGTTCGGGTATCGGTATGAACACGCTGGATGCGCGTGTGCTTGTCACCCACCAGCACGGCCGAAGGCTGCCCGGCAGCGACCCAATTGTGTGCCTGCTGCAAGGTCATCATGCCGCATCTCCCGTGCGACGCGCATCGAGCGCCGCCTGTGCATGCAGCAGGTCAGAAAAGGGGCGCTTTATGCCACCAATGTCCTGATACGCCTCATGCCCTTTGCCCGCCAGCAGCACCACGTCGCAGGGCTGTGCGAGGGCAAGCGTCTGCACAATGGCCAGTGCCCGATCAGCCTGCACATGAACCGAGTCATCATGCGTCAGCCCGAGCAATATCTGGCTGATGATGAGCGCAGGGTTCTCGCTGCGCGGATTGTCGCTAGTGACCATTATCTGATCCGCATTTTTCTGTGCGGCAGCAGCCATCAAGGGCCGTTTGGTCGCGTCCCGGTCACCGCCGCAGCCAAATATGCACCACAGCCGACCACCTCGACTTTGCGCAACACTGCGCAGCGCGAGCAACACCTTTTCAAGCGCATCCGGCGTGTGGGCGTAATCAATCGCAACCAGCGGCTGGCCAGCCATTGCCAGAGTCTCCAGACGACCCGGCACGGACGGCAAATCACTGGCAGCAGCAGCAGCATCCTGAAGTGAAATACCCAGGGCCCGCATCGCAGCCACCACACCCAGCAAATTTGACACGTTGTACAGGCCGACGGTCGACATGATGACGGGGCACCGCTCAGCGCCTTCAACCACCTCAAATGCAAGGGTCTGCATGCCCTGGCGGATAGCGTGTGCCTGCAGGCGGGCAGGCCCCCGAACAGAAACGGTCCAGATATCCAGCGGCGATGTCATGCGTGCAGCAAGCGCTGCACCTTTCGCATCATCCACATTGATAACGGCAGCCTGAAGCCCGGGCCAGGCAAAAAGCGCTTCTTTCGCAGCCCAATAGGACTGCATGGAGCCGTGGTAGTCCAGATGGTCTTGCGTGAAGTTGGTGAACATCGCGACGCCAATCTGCGTGGCGTCGAGACGCTGCTCGGCAAGACCAATTGACGAAGCTTCCAGAGCGCAGGCCACAAAACCCTGGTCTACAAAATAACGCAGCTGCTGCTGCAGCAACACCGGATCAGGTGTGGTCAAGCCATTGGGTACCAGAGCGTCTGGCGCGCCAACGCCCAACGTGCCAACGACCCCGCACTTGAGGCCCAGACGGCCCAGGGCCTGCGCCAGCCACCAGGCGGTAGAGGTTTTGCCATTGGTACCCGTAATCGCAATGACCTGAAGCTGCTTGCTGGGGGCATTGAAGTAGCTTGCAGCAATAGGTGCTGTTGCAGCTTTAAGCCCAGAGTAAGCAGCAACCCGCGCGTCAAAAAATCCGAAGGTGTCGACATCCAGCGCTTCAACGAGGCAGGCTTTGGCATCTGCCGCCAGCACATCGTGGACATACCGGCGACCATCGGTTGCCGCACCGGGCCAGGCAATGAAACCATCGCCAGCACCGATTGTTCGGCTATCCACCGACAGGTTGCCGGTGACGCGCGCGCGCAGCCAGCCAGCAGCTTGTTCGGGCGTCTGCAAACGGACGATCAAAATGACTCCACCACGGTCTGGGTGACGATCTGCGGCTTGACAGACATATCAGGCTGCACGCCCATCATGCGAAGTGTCTGCTGCACCACTTCACTGAAGACGGGTGCAGCTGCGACACCGCCAAAATAGTTGCCATCGCTGGGCTCATCAATCATCACTGCGACGATGATGCGGGGCGACTCAATCGGTGACATGCCGGTAAACCAGGCACGGTATTTGTTGCTCGCATAGCCCTTGCCGACCTGCTTGTGGGCCGTGCCCGACTTGCCGCCGACCGAATAGCCCACCGTCTGCGCGAGGGGGCCGGTACCGCCGGGTGCCGCAGCCATTTGCAGCATCCGGCGTATCGCGCGCGCGTTGTCGGGCGAGAAAACCTTCACACCAACCGCTGGCTCGCTGCTTTTCAACATGGTCACAGGAATGATCTGACCATCGTGCGCAAACGAGGTGTAGGAGTGCGCCATCTGGAACAACGAGGCTGACAGGCCGTAACCATAAGCCATGGTTGCTTGCTCG
>JANXTM010000173.1 GCA_025352405.1 Polaromonas sp. | reverse complement strand
TGTTGGTGTCTTCGGCCAGTGGCACCGGGGGTTCCTTCAAAGCCCTGCCTTTTCCAGTCAGATACTCATACCTGTTTTTCTTGTTGGTGGGCGCACTGCAGGAAATTGCGTGGCCTGACTGGCTGGCTGGAGATTTCGAAGCGTATCTTGAATTGCACCGACACACCCACTCAATGCCAGCAGTGGGCCGAACAGCAGGACTGGTGCGATCTAGCCCAAGCTGTCGCTAAGGCAGGACAAGGTGACCTCAGATCGGCGTTGGGAAATTATCTAGCCGGCTGGCCGATAGTCTTTGCGATCCACGCCCGGGCAAGCGTATCAACAATGGTGCCGGGTGCGGGTCTGCTCAGACAGCTGCAGCTCTCGCCCGCCAACAGCAGACAGGCCAAATCGCGAAGTCTCAAGAAAGTCTCAACTGACCGTATCGATCGCTCGGAGGCATTTGATGGCTGGGCATGGATAACCCACCAGACGACGAAACCGATTCGTCTCAGGGCAGATGCAACTCGTTCCTCCCCAGGCGCCCGCTGAAATCGACGCGCTCACGGCGAGCAAGTATGACGACGGGGAAGACGCCGGGGGTAAGGACAGAGGAAAGGCATTGCCGGATTCTGAAAAACTTCTTTATCTGGTTTTCAGGTCGCTGGGGCTAGCCTCCGGCACGCCTGTCGAAAAATCAAAGATCAAGTTCCGCGTCGCAGTCCAGCTGGATCCGTTTATGCCACTAGAAAAAGCAGTGGCGGATGCAGTCCACAGAAAGAGGCAAGGGCCAGAGACGCGAGGTGTGCAAGCCGATCGCGATACCGCCCTTTCAGACCATGGACTGCTGCTCAATTGGTTGTGCTCGTTTGACGCATCAGTTTTTCCACTCATGAGGCAGGCCTTGTTCAGGAACGATACGCATCAACTCACCCGTACAGACAAGGTGACCTTCTGGCGAAAGGTCGCCGAATCGCTTCCGGCCGTGTTATCGGTGCGGGCTCGCATCTGTACTAAACATCTGACCAGCGCAGAAATAGCTGTGTTTGGGACGCAGTCGCCCCAGGTGCTTATCTTTCCTGACCCACGGCTCAGTGAGCGCCCGATGGCGTCAGTCACCTGCGGGACACAGAAAACCTGGTATTGCGCGCCCGGCTGACATCCGTCGCCCGCGTCTGCGTGCTGGCTATCGATGCGCTGGATCAATTCAACAAAGCAGGAGGCTTTCATGATCATTGAGGTTTGCCCCGTCCACGGCGACTTTTGCAGGACCACCTTCGCATCGCTACACATTTCACAAAAAAAACAAATCCTTCCCAAGGAAACTTTGATGATTGAGCACATCCCACACGACAGCCACGCCCGCATGGTTCCTCTCAAACACGTGATGGATCAGTTGCATGAGGCCGCACAGTCGTTAAAAAATTGCAGCACTCACCCGGGGGGCGCAACTCTACTCTGCATTCCAGTTGAACAGTTACGCGATCTGGAGTTCGTCCTGGTACGCACCGATCAAAAGCAAAAGGACTGGGTCGCCGGTGATATGTTGTCAGCAGTTGAGTCGGAAATGACGGACACACGGTCGGCCATGACCCGTTTGAGGCCGGTCGTCAGTAAAGCGAGGGATGGCGAGCTTTTCGCGCAAGATCTCTTGGCGGCTTTAAAGGCAGAGTCCGATCCCAGGGTTGCCAGGCAGCGGTTCCTTGTAACGCGCGCCGAGTCCACCACCATCCGGGATGAGCAAGAGGTGCTGGCATCGCCCCACCACAGAAAACTGCCGAAAAAATATCCGGCAATGCAACCCTATGTCTTGTCGGTTATGGTGGCTGCGATGGCGAAGACCACCGCGAATGCACATTTGCTGCTCATAGGCGAAGATTTAAGCGGTGAGCTGTTTTCGATGAGGGATTCAGGATTTCGGTCAGTCAGCACGCAAGTGCCGGGTCTGGAGGATCTGCGATGCCTTAATTTCTATATGGCCTATGACATTGCAGTTTCTGTGGAGTTGGCCATATCGGTGGGCGTTGGCGGTGCGGGCTTGGAGTACGGCGTAACGCTGATGCGTCTGAACCATAGGAGAGATACGATGCTCGCTGTCAAAAAGGCCATGACTGCCGACCAGTTCAACTTGTTTTTATGACAGGATTAGGCACCAGTAATTCCTCGCCGAACCGCCACGCAAAGGCAGCTGTCAAGACAAAGCGGACGGCGCGCTCCACACGAGCATCTCACAGGAGACCCTCTACATGCTGACCATTGACCCTTCAGTTGTCGTGCGAAAGCAAAGTGGCAACCCAAGCGCCGAATGGTCGCCGTATTGCGTTTCCCAAACTTGATGTAAAGCCTGACTGCTCGAATTCGATCCTCGTATGAATACATGAACTACCTCCAAGTAGTTCAAGATTTCCGCCGCACCCCCGGGGGGTAAACTTTGTATGGAAATCAACACACAGGGCCGAGAGGCCTCAAAAAAGGTCGCTCAGCGAGCTGTTTCAACCCAATCGCGCCGTATCAAACTGCTCCAGTTATTTGATTGGGGTTACTTAGCGTAGCCTCAATCACGTTTTTTTCAGCAACTAACGCGACAGAACCCAAATAAGCCATCAACCTAGCGGAGGTTGGCGGCTCTTTTCGTCATGCAATAATAAATTCTCCACTATTGAAGTGGCTACCTGTTAAACCTTTCGATCGGAGATCAATGCCTGACCTGTTTAGTCCCTTCACTTTGAAGGGCGTCACACTTCGAAACCGCATCGCCATGTCACCGATGACCATGTACCGCGCGGTCGATGGCAAGATGAATGACTACCATGTGATGTTGATGGGCTCGCGCGCAGCGGGCGGCTTTGGTTTGGTGTTCGCTGAACAGATCGCCATCACACCGGATGGTCGCACCGGCACCAGTTGCGCAGGTATTTGGGACGATAACCAGATCGACGGCTTGGCTCGCATGTGCCGCATGGTGAAGGCGATGGGTGGCGTACCTGCCATACAGCTAGGCCATACCGGACGCAAGGGCAGTGAGCAAAAGCCTTGGGAGGGCAAGCGCCAGATTGCCCCGGATCATGAGGACGGCTGGCAGGTGCGTGGCCCGTCTGCTATCACCTATGGAGGCCGCTACACCTATCCGGTGCAGGAGCTGAGCATTCCCGAGATTCATGAGTTGCACCAAGCCTATGCCGACGCGGCGCGGCGGGCGCTGGAAGCGGGGTTCGAATGGCTGGAGATGCACT
The DNA here is from genome assembly GCA_025352405.1 of Polaromonas sp. Lineage (GTDB taxonomy): Bacteria > Pseudomonadota > Gammaproteobacteria > Burkholderiales > Burkholderiaceae_C > Polaromonas. Next base: position 8,822 of record JANXTM010000173.1, on the reverse strand, counting down.
TCGCCCATGGCTATCTCGGTGCCAGCTTTTTCTCACCGCTCGCCAATCAGCGCACCGACCAGTACGGCGGCAGCCTAGAAAACCGCCTGCGTTTCCACCGGGAGGCGCTCGATAGCGTGCGTGCCGTGTGGCCGGAACGCCTGCCACTGACCATGCGCCTTGGTTGTGATGACTTCCACCCGGACGGCGTCAAGTTCGAAGACTCCATCTGGGCGGTAGCCGAGCTGAAGCAGCACGGGCTGGATCTGGCTGACTTGAGCTTGGGCATGAACACCGACGACGTGCGCGACCCGCCATTTTCGCAGGCGGCTTTCATGGTGGAGCGCGGCAACCGTGTGAAGCGGGAGGTAGGTATTCCTGTGGCAGTCAGCTGGAACCTTGGCACCCCCGCCATCGCCGACCAGGTGATCCGAGAGGAGCTGATCGACTTGGTGTTCCTCGGCCGCCCGGCCTTGGCCAACCCGCACTGGCCCATCTGGGCCGCGCGGGAGTTGGTACACCCTGATCCGTTTTCGCTGTTGCCGCAGGACTGGTCCTGGTGGATGAAAAACCGCCCAGGATCAGAGAACTCTCACGGCTGGCCTGCCGCCAACACGTGAGCGGTCCTGCACATCTACCGACAACAGCAAAGCGGAACTGGCACCATGGCGCAGCCCACGATTCGCGAATTTAATCGAAGTCTGACCCCGATACTGTTCACTTAATAATGGGCATCCTATCAAATCGCCGATTCATAGGCTCCTCGCCCTTTTTTGAGGGGACTTTCTTGATCCGCTTTTTGACCACACGCGGGTTACTGCGGCCTTTGCTGCTTATGTGAATTGAGCTTACCAGATCATCAATCACGTCCGCCCACCAAGATACAAGCGCTCAGGAGGAAGTAGCTCGATAAACAGGGAGCTTGTGGCGAACAATATTGGCGGTTTGCTTAAAACTCAAACTGACTGGTGGTGCGCACTGGCATGCTGACAGGTCCCTTTTTGCCTCCGTGTTGCCGCGATTCTGTCGCATTGGCGCGCATGATGTTCATCGCACACTCTCTCTGGATCGCAGCTGTCCCGCGATGTATATTGGCCAGACGCATACCGCTTTGCTTGGCAGCACTCCGATTGGTCGGTCTGAAGCAGGTCTGACTGACGCGCCTGATTTTGTCAGTTAGCACTTAAGCAGTCTCTCGTGAACGGCTGCTGCTGGCCGAAAGATCACATTGGTTTACGAAGTAAGCGGGCAATGATTAAATGAGCACTGAGACGATCTCAACGCATTGCACGATGAGTTGTCTAACGGCCTCATAAGCTCGATAGGAATTCTTTAACTACTCAATGGTCGCAACAGCGTAATTACGTGGAGCGCGAATAAAATAAAAAAAAACGCCCACATAAAGTGAGCGTTTTCTGCCAGCCTAGACGGCATGGATGTTGGTTGCGCGGGCAAGATTTGAACTTACGACCTTTGGGTTATGAGCCCAACGAGCTACCAGGCTGCTCCACCGCGCGATATGTATTTATTATATACCTATTATGCCTTGACTGCGTCAACTGTTGTGACATTAGGCACATCAGGGCGATCAACTAGTTCGACCAAAGCCATAGGTGCGTTGTCACCCACACGAAATCCCATTTTCAGAATGCGTGTGTAACCGCCTGGACGGGCTTTGTAGCGTGGACCCAACTCCGCAAACAATTTAACAACCATAGCACGATCGCGCAAGCGATCAAACGCAAGGCGTTTATTGGCCAAGGTTGGTGTTTTGGCAAGCGTGATCATCGGTTCGACCACACGGCGCAATTCTTTTGCCTTTGGCAAAGTGGTTTTGATGGCTTCGTGCTGAAGCAACGAATTCATCATGTTACGCAGCATGGCGAGGCGGTGCTCGCTGGTGCGGTTAAGTTTGCGTAATCCGTGTCCGTGTCGCATGGTTATTTCCTTTTTAATATTCGAGCAGCCGTATCAGGTACTGCTCGTGCACCATTTCATTGAAGAAAGGGTTTATTTAATTTAATGTTTGTCGAGACCTGCAGGAGGCCAACTTTCGAGCCGCATGCCGAGCGTTAAACCGCGCGATGCCAGCACTTCCTTGATCTCATTGAGCGACTTTCGACCCAAATTAGGTGTTTTGAGCAGCTCATTTTCGGTCCGCTGAATCAGATCGCCAATGTAGTAAATGTTCTCTGCCTTTAAGCAGTTCGCAGAACGCACCGTAAGCTCTAATTCGTCGACAGGGCGCAACAAAATCGGGTCAAACTGCTGAGAGCTGCGTTGGACCGGTGTATCAAACGCTGCGAGTTCACTGCCTTCAAGTTGCGCGAACACAGCCAACTGCTCAACTAGAATTTTAGCTGAAGCCCGAACAGCGTCTTCAGCGGTTACAGCGCCGTTGGTTTCAATGTCCAGTACCAATTTGTCAAGGTCTGTGCGTTGCTCGACACGAGCACTCTCGACTGTGTAGCTGACACGCTTAACTGGCGAAAAAGACGCATCCAAAACAATGCGTCCAATAGACTTTGTCGACTCGTCACCGTAGCGGCGCATGGTTCCTGGCACATAGCCCCGACCATTTTCGACTTTGATCTGCATGTCAATTTTTCCACCGTGCGACAAATTGACGATTACATGCTCAGGATTGATAATCTCCACGTCATGCGGGGTCTGAATATCTGCAGCGGTCACAGGGCCTTCCCCGTCTTTGCGCAAACTCAAAGTGACTTCGTCGCGGTTGTGCAACTTAAAAACCACACCCTTCAAGTTCAACAAAATGTTAACCACATCCTCTTGGACGCCGTCAATAGATGAGTACTCATGAAGGACGCCAGCAATCGTCACTTCGGTAGCAGCATGTCCCACCATGGAAGACAAAAGCACGCGACGTAGCGCGTTGCCAAGCGTATGACCGTAGCCACGCTCAAACGGCTCAAGCGTTACTTTGGCGCGGTTCGTGCCCAGTTGCTCGACATTAATAGTTTTTGGTTTCAGTAAATTTGTCTGCATGCAATCTTCCTCTCAATACCCTCGGCTCGTTACACCGATAAGGCCGGCGAAGCGGAATCTGCAAATACGGACACCGTATTTGCAGGAACGAAATTAGCGTGAATACAGCTCGACAATCAACGACTCGTTGACATCAGCAGCAAATTCGTCGCGGTCAGGAACCTTCTTGAAGGTGCCTTCGCTTTTGTCAATACTCACATCAACCCAAGCAGGCATACCAACTTGCTGGGCCAATTGAAGCGCTTCAGCAACTCGGGTCTGCTTTTTGGACTTGTCACGAACCGCAACGATATCGCCAGCCTTGACCATGTAAGAAGGAATATTCACGGAACCGCCATTCACGGTGATGGCTTTGTGTGATACCAACTGACGAGCCTCGGCACGGGTTGAGCCAAAACCCATACGGTAAACGACATTGTCCAGACGACATTCAAGGATGAACAACAGATTGGCACCCGTATTGCCTTTGCGTCGATCGGCCTCTTCAAAATACCGGCGGAACTGCTTTTCGAGCACGCCGTACATACGCTTGACCTTCTGCTTCTCACGCAACTGCAGGCCATAGTCTGAGGTGCGCATTCCAGAGGTACGCCCGTGCTGGCCAGGCTTCGAATCGAACTTGGCTTTGTCCGCGATTGCGCGGCGTGCGCTTTTCAAAAAGAGGTCCGTGCCTTCGCGACGAGAGAGTTTGGCCTTGGGGCCTAGGTAACGTGCCACTTGAATATCCTTTTGTCATCTGCTGCATCGCTGCAGGAGCCTTCGATCTTGACTTTTACGTCTGACCTGATGGCGGTGGGCTTTATTGAAAGTCTTGCATTAAATTAACAGCACACAGCTGTTGACCCGACAAAACTACGTGATTAAATACGGCGGCGTTTTTGTGGGCGGCAGCCGTTATGTGGCACTGGGGTAACGTCAGCAATCGAATTAATTCGAATGCCGAGAGCGCCAAGCGCACGAACCGACGACTCGCGACCAGGTCCAGGGCCTTTGATTTCTACATCAAGATTCTTGATACCTTGCTCGATAGCAGCACGTCCAGCAACTTCCGACGCGACCTGCGCAGCGAACGGCGTGGATTTACGTGAGCCCTTGAAACCCTGACCACCGGACGAAGCCCAAGACAAGGCATTGCCTTGACGGTCGGTAATCGTGATGATGGTGTTGTTAAAAGATGCATGCACGTGTGCAATACCATCGGCAACATTTTTGCGTACTTTTTTACGAACGCGTTGAGCTGCGTTATTGCTTGGTGACTTAGCCATAAAAACCTCTTAATTATTTCTTCAAAGAAGCTGCGGCCTTGCGCGGACCTTTGCGGGTGCGGGCATTGGTACGTGTACGCTGCCCACGCATCGGCAAACCGCGGCGATGTCGGAAGCCACGATAGCAGCCAATGTCCATGAGGCGCTTGATGTTCATCGTCGTTTCACGACGCAAATCACCCTCAATGGTGAACAGTGCGATCTGATCACGAATTTTTTCCAAATCACCGTCAGTCAAATCTTTGACTTTCTTTGAATAAGCAATCTCACATGCCTCGCAAATTTTGCGAGCGCGTGTGCGACCGATACCAAAGATTGCAGTCAAACCGATTTCGGCGTGCTGCTGCGGCGGAATATTAATACCAGCGATACGTGCCATGTTCGTCCTCTAAAACTCTTGTAAATCAGCCTTGACGCTGTTTGTGACGTGGGTCCGTGCAGATCACGCGTACGACGCCCTTGCGACGGATAACTTTGCAGTTGCGGCAAATCTTCTTGACCGAAGCTGAAACTCTCATTTCTTTTCTCCTAAACTTTACTACTGGGTCCAGTTGACCCGAGATGCACATGCATTAAACAAAAATCACAAAAATTTCCACAACCGATTCGTCCGTCAAAAACATACTTCAACCGCCCAGGGTGGTTTTAAAGTTTGCTTTTTTCAAAAGCGATTCGTACTGTTGCGACATCATGTAATTCTGCACCTGGGCCATGAAATCCATGGTCACCACAACGATAATCATCAAGGAAGTGCCACCGAAATAAAACGGTACGTTGTACTTCAATATCAGAAACTCTGGCAGCAAACACACAAATGTGATGTATACGGCGCCAGCCAAAGTCAGTCGAACCAGAATTTTGTCAATGTAGCGCGCAGTTTGATCACCAGGCCGAATACCAGGTATGAATGCTCCGCTCTTTTTAAGATTATCTGCAGTTTCCCGGCTGTTAAACACCAAGGCCGTGTAGAAAAAACAGAAAAATATAATTGCGCTGGCATACAACATCACGTAGATCGGTTGACCGGGCGTCAGCGTACTGGCAATATCTTTCAACCACCGCATACTTTCACCGGTACTAAACCAGCCAACAACAGTAGCTGGCAACAAAATAATCGAAGAAGCAAAAATAGGAGGTATCACACCGGCCATGTTCAGCTTAAGCGGTAAATGCGACGACTGCCCACCATAAACCTTGTTACCAACCTGCCGCCTCGCATAATTTACCAATATCTTGCGCTGGCCTCTTTCGACAAACACCACAAAGTAAGTTACCAAGACAACAACTGCGACGATCACTACGGCCACTAAAATACTCATGGCACCGGTACGAACCAGTTCAAGCAAACCACCCATGGCATTCGGCAAACCAGCAGCAATTCCGGCAAAGATCAAAATCGAGATGCCGTTACCCAAGCCACGTTCAGTAATCTGCTCGCCAAGCCACATCAAAAACATTGTGCCAGCTGTCAAGCTCACCACCGCAGTCATTCGAAATCCGAAACCAGGAACCAACACCAACCCAGGTGAGCTTTCGAGCGCAATGGCAATTCCCATCGACTGGAATAAAGCCAAACCCAGCGTGCCATAGCGTGTGTACTGCGTAATCTTTCTGCGTCCGCCTTCGCCCTCTTTCTTCAACTGTTCAAATGTCGGGAGGACATAAGTCAGCAGCTGCATGATGATAGAAGCCGAAATGTAAGGCATGATGCCCAGTGCGAACACCGTAAAGCGCGACAGCGCGCCACCGGAAAACATATTAAACAAATTCAATATGCCGCCCTGCTGGCCCTTGAACAACTCCTTGAGTTGCCCAGGATCAATCCCGGGCACCGGAATGTGTGCACCAACACGGTACACCACCAGCGCCAACAGCAAAAACACGAGCCTGTTGCGCAAATCACCGAACTTGCCGGTTTTTGCAATTTGAGCCGAGTTAGTCGCCACTGATTAGTCCAGTCTGGTTAGAGTCAGGAATTAAGCGAGCACGCCGCCCGCAGCTTCAATGATAGATTTGGCAGCAGCTGTGGCACCAATTCCATTGAGCTTGACGGCCTTGGTCAACGACCCGGTATTGATTACCTTGACGTTTTTAGCCAACTGGCCCACTAAGCCAGCTTGTTTTAGCGTCAACAGATCGACTTCAGCCAAACCTAGCTTTTCCAGCGATGTGAGTGTGACCTCAGCATTGAACTTCAGCAAATGAGACTTGAAGCCGCGTTTGGGCAGGCGACGATGCATAGGCATTTGACCGCCTTCAAAGCCGACCTTGTGGTAACCACCCGCACGTGACTTTTGACCTTTGTGACCACGACCAGCAGTCTTACCGATGCCAGAGCCAATACCGCGACCGACACGGCGCTTGTAATGTTTGGCGCCTTCTCCAGGCTTGATTCCGTTCAATTCCATTTTTAAACTCCGCTCAGACAATCTTGACCAGATAGCTGATCTTGTTAATCATGCCGCGCACTGCGGGTGTGTCCTGCAACTCACTTGTACTGTTAACACCACGAAGTCCCAAACCGCGCACAGTGGCCCGATGTGACTCTTTGGTACCAATAGGGCTGCGAACCAGCTGAACCTTAACTTTGTTTTCTGTCGTCATTTCAATACTCCTGAGCAGCTTTTAGCCGAAAATTTCTTCGACTGACTTGCCACGCTTGGCTGCGATGTCGGAAGCCGTGGTGGAGTTGTTCAGTGCATCCAACGTGGCGCGAACCATGTTGTAAGGGTTGCTCGAACCATGGCTTTTGGCCACGATGTCGGTGATACCCATGACTTCAAAGACAGCGCGCATTGGTCCGCCAGCAATGATGCCAGTACCTTTGGCGGCAGGCATCATCATGACATTGGCAGCACCCCAATGGCCGGTCACTTTGTGGTGAATCGTACCGTTTTTGAGGGCCACTTTGTTCAGGTTGCGACGCGCTTCTTCCATGGCTTTTTGTACGGCGGCAGGCACCTCTTTTGACTTGCCCTTGCCCATACCAACGCGACCATCCCCGTCGCCGACCACTGTCAGTGCGGCAAACCCGAGAATCCGGCCACCCTTCACCACTTTGGTGACGCGGTTGACCGCGATCATTTTTTCCTTCAGACCATCGTCTGGAGCGTCGTTTGCTGATTTTGCTTGAAACTTGGCCATACTTATTTCCAGTCTGCTTACGTGTATTTAACTTGCGGTTACTTTAAAACTGCAAGCCAGCTTCGCGGGCCGCATCAGCCAACGCCTTCACGCGGCCGTGATACGCAAAACCAGCGCGATCAAACGCTACTTTTTCCACACCAGCCGCCTTCGCTTTTTCAGCAATACGCTTACCAATGGCTTGCGCAGCAGCAACGTTTCCACCCCTGCCTGACGCGCCGATGTCTTTACGAACTTCTACTTCTGCCGTAGAAGCGGATGCCAAAACTTTTGTACCGTCGCCAGAAATAACGCTGGCATAAATGTGCAGATTGGTGCGATTCACCGTCAATCGGGCAACACCTTGCGTGGCGATGCGAATCCGGGTTTGACGTGAACGGCGAAGGCGCTGCTCTTTTTTGGTCAACATGATGCAGCTCCTTATTTCTTCTTGGTTTCTTTGATCGTGATCTTCTCATCCGAATAACGGATGCCTTTGCCCTTGTAGGGCTCGGGGGGACGAACAGCACGGATTTCAGCAGCGATTTGTCCGACGCGTTGGCGATCGGAACCTTTAATCACTACTTCTGTAGGTATTGGCGTGGCAACTGTGATGCCTGCAGGCATATCCATCACTACGGGATGCGAATAACCCACAGTTAGATTTAGCTTATCACCCTGCGCCTGGGCCTTGAAACCCACGCCAACCAGGTTGAGTTTTTTCTCGAAACCCTTGGTCACACCGGTCACCATATTATTTACCAGCTGCCGCATGGTGCCGCTCATGGCATTTGCTTCGCGCGAGTCGTTCGCAGGTGCAAATGTCAGCTTGCCGCCATCACTGGTGATGGTAACCAATGGATTTTTTGCCAGCGCCAAGGCACCCAAGGCCCCCTTGACATTGATCTGGTCGTCTTTGATGGCCACATCCACACCCTGAGGTACGGACACTGGCATTTTTCCTACACGAGACATTTAGTTTCTCCTCGATGTCGCCGTTAGGCCACGTAGCAAAGAACTTCACCACCGATACCGGTAGCGCGCGCTTTGCGATCAGTCATGACACCTTGCGGCGTTGTGACAATTGCCACACCCAAGCCATTCATGACTTGAGGAATAGCGCCATGGCCTTTGTACACGCGAAGGCCTGGTCGGCTGACGCGCTCAATGCGCTCAATCACGGGCTTGCCTGCGTAGTACTTCAGGGCGATTTCCAGTTGGGACTTGCCGTCGTCGGTTTTAACCGAGAAGCCGTCGATGTAACCTTCATCTTTCAAGACTTGCGCAATAGCAATCTTGACTTTCGAAGAAGGCACCAGCACAACAGCTTTTTCAACCATTTGCGCGTTCCGAATGCGTGTCAGCATGTCGGCAATAGGATCACTCATACTCATTTTGCGGTTCTCCTATGCTTACCAGCTTGCCTTGGTGATACCAGGGATATCA
>JANXTM010000170.1 GCA_025352405.1 Polaromonas sp. | reverse complement strand
ACATTGGGCTCAATGGTGCAAAAAGGGTAATTTTCAGCCGCGATGCCTGCTTTGGTCAACGCGTTGAACAAGGTGGATTTTCCGACGTTAGGCAAGCCTACGATGCCGCACTTCAAACTCATGACAAACCTTCAAAATCTGATGGCAAAGTGTATGCAGCACGCGGTGAATCCCAAAGGCCAAACTTTACTCGGCTTGAGGTGGCGGCAAGTGATGCTTTTGTTCACCTCTGGTTTTCTGCTGTTTTACAGCCCCGCTATGCTTGCGCAAATTACCATGGTGCTGAAAGATTCGGCTGAAGTCGATGTCAGTGCGTCCAGCACGATGTGGATAGATTTGCAGGGACAAACCAGCATAGAGCAACTTGTTGCCACGCCGCGCCGCGAAATGTTTGTGCCTTCAAACGCAGATACCGTCTACGCGCTGGGCCGCCACGCTGCGTTGTGGCAGCATTACCGATTCAGCCGGTCTACCCTGTCAAATGATGAGTGGGTTCTGGAGTTTCCCCAGCCATTGCTGGACAAGATCACGGTCTACCAGCTTGGCGCTTCCGGGCGCTGGAGCAGCCAGACTGCAGGAGACACCGTCGATGTGTCGTCATGGCCAGAACCCGGACGGTATGCACAGTTCAGGTTGGAGTTGCGGGAGGCCGACCTTTTAGAGGTGTATGTGCGTATCCAGAACGTCAGCAGCACAAGCATTCCCGTCAAAGCCAGCACCCGCAACAGCCAGAACCGGCGGCTGCAGAAGGAGTACCTGGCAATTGGCGTGGTGTTTGGCGCTTTGTTGTTGCTGATTGTGGCTTGCGTTGCACAAAGCTGGGTCTACCGGGACCGCGCTTATGGCTGGTACGCGCTGTACGCTGCCACCCTGACACTGACGATGTCTGCCTGGACCGGCGTGGCGGGGCATCTGCTGTGGAGCCATGCGGGCGCATGGAATGATCTCGCGCCTGGTTTTCTGGGAGTGTTGGCCGGGGGCGCGGCGCTGCTGGTGGTACACCATTTGTGCGGTGTGGGCTCGCGCCACATCTGGTTTGAGTCAGTGGTGTTCTGGTTCGGGGCGGCCGGGCTGCCGGTAGCGCTGGTGTACGCGCTGGTAGAGCGCAACGTGGGCGTGCTGATGATTGGCTTGTATCTGATTGGCGTCGTGGCACTGGGCATGAGCCGCGCCTGGATGACATGGAAACGCCGGGACGTCATTGGTCTATGGGTGTTTGCGGCCTTCATGCCGATGGCACTGGCGACCCTGGTACTGGTGAGCAGCGTGCTCGGCTTTGTCCCAGCATCGTGGTTGTCACGTTACGGGCTGATGGTGGGCTTGACTATTGAAGTACCCTTGTTGCTGATTGCACTGAACCTGCGTTCCCGCGAGCGCCACAGCGTCGAAGCCAGGGCACAGGCCTTGTCCAGCCAGGACGCCCTGACCGGCCTGCTGACAGCCACTATTTTTCAGGACCGCTTCAAGCAGATCGTCCAGCGCGCACGGCGCTACAAAGAACCTGCCGCAGTGGTCTATATTGATTTGGTCAACTACCGATACATCAAGACAAACTGGGGCATGCCGGTGGCTGAACAAAGCCTGCTGCGCAGCGTCATCAAGCTGCGCCGGATACTGCGCGATGTAGACACTGTGGGGCGCGTTGATGAAGCGCGTTTTGGTCTGATTCTGGAAGGGGTCACTTCACGTACCCCGGTCACCAGCCTGGCCGCCCAGCTGATTGCGGCCGGTCTAATGCCGCTCAAGGGACTCAAGCCGGACGTGGTACTGCAATTTCACGTGGCGGGCGCCTTACTCGGCGAGCGCACGGGCAGCGAACTTGAAATTAACCAGGCGTTGTCAGACCTGCTTTGGCACATGGGTGTCCGCACACGCCGCCCCATCCGGTTTCTGGAGCCCGAGCTGACCCGGCCGATGCCGCTGGAAACTGATTCCGGTTTTGATGAAGCAGAAACCGGCGAGGACACAACCAGTCCTTCAGCCCCATTCACGACCGCCCATCAGGCGGTACATCCCCTGAATCAAACACCGCCGAAACTGTAGCTGGCTTGCACAGACTGCCCGACTTTCAGCAGGTGGTCGGTAGTGCCCAGCACAATGGCATTCATGCCAAAGCTGGGTGCACCGCCCACCCGCGCATCCCTGCGGTAGCTTTGCAGCAGGTCCCACACGACGGGATCACTGAGGGCCGTCAGCGGGTCAATGTTGGGAATCGGGCAGCGCGGACAAGGCTTGACGGGTTTGATTCGCGCTGTGCCCTGGTCAGTTGCAACCTGCATCAGCTCGAGACGGTCTTCGTCGTGGGGCAGCAGTTGATGGGCGTCAGGGGCAATGTTGCAGCCAAGAACAATGTTGGGCCTGAAGCGCGCCATGCCTACGGCCGCGCTGCCCGCCGCTGCAAGCTTGTCGTTGAACAAGCCTAACGAGGCCTCACTGATCACCAGCAGAGGATACCCGTCACTGAACTGGTTCAGGCCGTCCTCGTCGCCCGTCCACTGGCGACTGCTGAAGCGTTTGTGCTCGGGGTCAAAGCGCACCAGACGTGCGGTTTGACCCAAAAAGTCCGTGAACCACTGCGCTGCAATCGGACCCATGTCGTAGGCGGGTACCTCGTCGTCCCATACCGTGACGCGGCAGGCCGCTTCGGCTTCATCGAGCCTGACATGCAGGGCCAGCATACCGGGGGCGCGCAGCACCATCTCGTGATGTTTAAGCTGTGGCCGGATCAGCACCATGCGCGGCAGTGCGCGCTGGCATAAAAACCTGCCGTATGCATCGACCACCATCCAGGCGCGGTCAAACTCCAGCCCGGTATCCAGCAGCATGGCTTCTTGCAGCTCCACGCCAGCGCATGATTTGATGGGGTACACAAACAAGCGGGAAATCACCGTGGTGATGTCTGGCATGAACTCTGAAGCTGAAACGGGTGTAAAACCAGGAGTATCCATAAATGCGTCGCTCACGAAGTGGGGTTGCTGATAAATCTAGATTAAGGGTCGAATAACGGGCCCGAAACCGCAATTTTGCACTCGCTTCTAAAATGGGGCATGTCCCAGCAATTTGATGTTTGTATTCGCGGCGGCGGCGTGGTTGGTCGTACGCTGGCCCTGCTGCTCGCACGTGAGCGCCTGAAAGTGGCTTTGGTCGCCCCCCCAGTCGAGCCAGGCCATGAAGATGTGCGCGCCTACGCCATCAACAGCACGTCCAGAAGCCTGTTGGAAAGCTTGCGGGCGTGGCCAGAAGAGCCTTTCACAACGCCGGTGCGGGACATACAGGTCTGGGGCGGTGGCAACAACGCCGTTGGCGCGCAACTTGATTTTTCGGCGCAAAGCACAGCCCAGCCTGCACTGGCTTGGATTGTGGACGTCCCGGCGCTGGAGCAGCGGCTGGTTGAAGCGGTCCGCTTTCAAAGCCACATCGACGTGGTGCAGGCGCCAGTCAAGGCCGCGCTGCAGGTGGTGTGTGAAGGCCAGAAAAGTACCAGCCGTAACGAATTTGGCGCCAGCTGGACTGTCAAGCCCTATGGTCAAAGTGCTGTTGCAGCGCGTCTGACTTCCAGCCAGGGCCACCACGGCGTGGCCAGGCAATGGTTTCAAAATGGCGACATCCTGGCGCTTTTGCCGATGTCCGGGGCAGACGGCCACACGCTGGCCCTGGTCTGGTCGGTAGCCACCGAGCGCGCCGACGTTTTGAAAAAAATGTCGGCTGAAGACTTTTCCGCCGCCTTGCAGGCAGACTGCGGCGACACGCCTGGTCAGCTGAGCCTGTGCAGCGAGCGTGCCAGCTGGCCCTTGTCGCTTTCAAACGCCGACCGTTGGGTTGGGCCAGGCTGGGCCCTTGCGGGCGATGCGGCCCATACGGTGCACCCACTGGCGGGCCAGGGCTTGAATCTCGGACTGGCTGATGCCGCCGCACTGGCAAATGTGCTGGCACAGCGCGAGTACTGGCGCGGGCTGGGGGACGAAAGATTGCTGCGCCGCTACGAACGGCAACGCAAGGCAGATGTGGCGGCCATGGGTGTGGTTACCGACAGTCTGCACGGCTTGTTTGCTCACACCGATGCGCGTTTGCAGGCCCTGCGCAACTGGGGTTTGGCAGGGTTTGCCCGCAGCGGACCCCTGAAAACCTGGGTCATGCGCCAAGCCATGGGTCATCAGACCGACCCGCCAGCAAAGACAAAGTCGGGTTTGTAATTTTTTTGAATAACTGGAATTGAGTATGAAATTATTTAAAACAGTGCTGCTAGCCAGCCTGGTGGCCTCTGCCACGTTCACTACAGGCGTCGCCGTAGCGCAGGAAGCCGCGATTCGCAAAAACCTGGCCGAGCGACTCCAGTCATTTTCAAAAATTGACGAGATCAGCAAAACCCCCATGAACGGCTTGTACGAAGTCCGCGTCAATGAATCGGAGATTTTCTACACCGATGCCGAAGGCAACTTTCTGCTCCAGGGCAGCCTGATTGACACCAAAGCCAAGCGCAATCTGACCGAAGAACGGGTTGAAAAACTCAGCGCAATTGATTTTGGCGCGCTACCCATCAAAGACGCATTCACCATCGTGCGCGGCAACGGCAAGCGCAAGATGGCTGTGTTTGAAGACCCCAACTGCGGCTACTGCAAACGCTTTGAACGCGATTTGCAGAAGGTCTCTGACGTGACAATTTACATGTTTTTGTACCCAATCCTGAGCGCCGATTCCACCGACAAATCAAAAAATATCTGGTGCGCCAAAGACAAGGCCAAAACCTGGCAAGACGTGATGGTCAAGGACCAGCCAGTTCCGAAAGCCAGCTGCGACACCACCGCCATAGACCGCAACGTCGAGTTTGGCAAGAAATACAAGATCACCGGCACCCCGACGATATTTTTTGCCAACGGATCGCGCGTACCTGGTGCTGTCAGCGCCCAGCAGGTCGAAAAATTCCTGACCGAAGCCAAGCTGTAGACGGCACCACTATCTTGAACGCCACGACGCCAACCAATCCCTGGGGCATCCCCGACCACCTGCGGCAGTTTGAGCCATCTCAGGCGGCCGCGCTGGCGCGGCTTCGGCGGGTCCAACCCGCAGCTTATGCCCGCACACGCAACGCCTTGGATGGCGCGGTCACGGGTTTGTCGCCCTACTTCACACATGGCATGCTTAGCCTGGCCGACGCAGCGCGCAGCATCAATGTGCAAAGCACCGCCTTGGGCCGGGCGCCGTTGGGCTTCGATGACAAGCTGGTGTTTGAATTTGGCTGGCGAGAATTTTTCCATCATGTGTGGCAACACGCCGCCAACCAGGGCGACGCCATATTGCGCGACATGCACAGCAGCCCGCCCTGGCCAGGCAAGTACGCAGACACGGTGCCTGACGACATTCGGCAGGGTCGCACTGGCGTACCAGCCATCGACAGCACCGTTCGCACGCTGTACGCCACAGGCTACCTGCACAACCATACCCGCATGTGGCTGGCCAGCTACATGGTGCACGTGCGCAAGGTACATTGGCGCGCCGGGGCTGACTGGCTATATGGCCACCTTCTTGATGGCGATTTGCCCAGCAACCACCTAAGCTGGCAATGGGTGGCAGGCACCTTGTCTGGCAAACCCTACCTTTTCAATGCCGACAACGTGCTCAAGTTTGCGCCCGCAACCGCGCGCAAGGCCTGGGCGTCACCCCACACCGTGTTGGACACCAGTTACGAGGACCTGGAGGACAGGGCCCAATCAAAAGCCGGCGCAGGGCCAGAGCGCGGTGCACATGCAGGGGTGGAAGAGCCCGCACTTGCAGGCACAAACGACGCTGCGTCTCATGAATCATTTGTGCTGCTCCGGCAAGCTATACAAGCGCCATTTGCTATTGAAACAATAGCAAACAAACACCTGGAACTCGTGCATCCCTGGGCCTTGTCGCCGCGCCGCGCAGAAAGCCATGACAACCTTTTTCGGTTGGGCATCATTCACCTGCCTGCCCACGCGCACTGGCCCTGGTCTGCCAGGCGCTGGCAGTTCGTGCTGCAAGCCATGGCAGACGTCACAGATGCCGTCTGGATTGGCGATCTCGGTTCGCTTGACCTCTCAGGCTGCGCCCGCGCGACCACGCAGGCCACCCAGTTTCCGGGTTACCGCGAAGCGCTGGGCCGCGTAGCGACGCTTTCGCCGGCACCGCGGCTGCTGCCAAAACTGCCCACGCCGTGCCGCTCGTTCAGCAAGTTTTACCAGCAGGTTCAACGTGATGTCGACGCGTTTGCAGATTTGCTGTAATCCCCAGTGGACCCTGTTTTGAAGCCAACCGATGCCGTGACGACGGCGTTCGACAAAACCATTGACCGGCTCGGATACGCTGGCTTGCTGCCATTTGCCGGACTGGCGGGCTTGCTGTGGAGCGTCCACGCTGACCTGCTGGCTTTTGTAGCTTCCGCGCTGACAAGCTACGCCGCAGTGATTGCAGCTTTTTTGGGCGGCATTCACTGGGGTGTGGGATTTTTGCACCAGCCTGCTGACAGGTCGTTGCCCCAAACCATGCTTTCCCCGGCCGCATTGCGCTTTCATTTTGTCTGGGGCATCACGCCGTCTTTGATGGCTTGGCTGGCCCTCCTGATGCCGGCGTATGCGGCACTGCCATTGCTAAGTCTGGTGTTGGTGCTTTGCTACGCAGTAGACCGCAAAACCTATGCGGCACTCGGCCTGTCCCACTGGTTGCCGTTGCGGCTTCGGCTCACGGTGGTTGCCACACTCAGCTGCTTGCTGGGCGCGGCTGCGATCTGATAAACACCGCAAAGAGACCGCACCCGCTTTTGTGAAACGCCATGAAAAAAACACCGCCCCCACCGCGCACATCGCCTACGTCGCCCATGTCTCCTGCGCCCGCAGCGATGCCAGCAATTGCACCCGAGTCACCGTCTTCACCACCTCTACCGCCCCATTACCGGGTGGAGGTGCTGGATGCACATGCCCATTTGTTCAAGGTCACACTCACCATTGACCAGCCCGCAGCGCTGCAACGCGTGGCCTTGCCGGTGTGGATTCCCGGCAGCTATCTGGTGCGTGAGTTCTCCAAAAACCTGCAGGGCCTGGAGGCCCGGCAAGGTGCACGCAGCGCCGCCCGCATCGAACAAATTGATAAATGCACCTGGCAAATCTACTGCAAACATGGCAAAGCGCTTGTTATCACCTACCAGATTTACGCGCACGACAACGCCGTTCGTACCGCCTGGCTGGACACGGAACGCGGTTTTTTCAATGGCAGCAGCGTGTGCCTCAAAGTTGAAGGCCAAGAACACGCGGAGCACCTGCTGGAGTTGCCTGCAGTGACGGCAGCAAGTGGCTGGTCAGTCGCCACCGGACTTACACCGCGCGAAACCGACAAGCAGGGTTTTGGCACTTACGCCGCGGCCAACTACGATGAACTGGTCGACTGCCCAGTCGAAATGGGCGTTTTTTGGAGCGGAAACTTTACCGCCTGCGGCATCCCACACCGCTTTGTGGTGGCCGGTGCGCTGCCCACCTTTGACGGGGCCCGGTTGCTGGCCGACACCAAAAAAATCTGCGAGGCAGAAATCCGCTTTTGGCATGGCAGCAACGCCGTGCCAAAAGATGTGCCCTTCAAAAACTACCTCTTCATGCTGAACGCGGTAGATGAGGGTTATGGCGGGCTGGAGCATCGCAATTCCACCGCACTGATCTGCACCCGCAAAGACCTGCCACGCGTCAGCGATGCCAAGGTGTCCGAGGGCTACACCACACTGCGCGGCCTGATCAGCCATGAGTACTTTCACACCTGGAACGTCAAGCGCCTGCGCCCTGCAGAGTTCGAGGTTTACCAGTACGAC
Source organism: Polaromonas sp. (assembly GCA_025352405.1). Lineage (GTDB taxonomy): Bacteria > Pseudomonadota > Gammaproteobacteria > Burkholderiales > Burkholderiaceae_C > Polaromonas. Next base: position 1,437 of record JANXTM010000170.1, on the reverse strand, counting down.
CGCGAAAACTACACCGAGCTGCTGTGGTTTTTTGAAGGCTTCACCAGCTACTACGATGACCTGCTGCTGCGCCGCACCGGTCTGCTCGACAACGCGGGCTATGTCAAGCTGCTCAACAAAACCATTAACCAGGTCACGCAGACGCCGGGCCGGCTGGTGCAGTCGGTGGCCCAAGCCAGCTTTGATGCCTGGGTCAAGTATTACCGGCAGGATGAAAACACCCCCAACGCCACGGTCAGTTACTACACCAAGGGCTCGCTCGTGGCCTTGTGCCTTGACCTGACTTTGCGCGCCGAGGGCCACACCACGCTGGACGAGGTGATGCGTGCGCTGTGGCTGCGCTGTTTTGACCACGGCGGCGGGCCCATGCTCGAGGCCGATATGGCAGAGTTGCTGCAAACCCTGGGCAAGCGTTCATTTGCGCCTGAACTGGCGAGCTGGGTGCACAGCACGAACGAGCTGCCCCTGCACGCCCTGCTGCAAAAGCACGGCGTGACGGTACATGAAGAACCTGCCCAGCTGGCCCACCGACTAGGCGTGCGCGTCAGTGAGGCGCAAGGTGTGCTGGTTAAAACCGTATTGCGTGGCGGCGTTGCCGAGCGCGCTGGTTTTGCGCCAGGCGATGAATGGCTGGGGCTGGAGCCAGGTGAAAAATTGAAAAACAAAGTTCCTGCACCAGTCGTCAGCGGCTGGCGCATGAGCCGCCTGGACGACCTGCTGCTGTATGCGGGTGACGCCAAAAAAGTGACAGCACTTGTGTCGCGCGACAAACGCCTGCTGCGACTCGAACTCAAACTGCCGCCAGCCCTGATGACCTGGCGGCTGGCAGTGCACGACGCGGTAAAAATAGAGCAGTGGCTAACACCGGCAAAATCCGTTACGCCTGCCACGCCAGTCCAATAAATTCATTCATCCCACAACCAGGACCACACGATGACTTACGAAACCATTTTGACGCGCACCGAGGGTCCGGACAGCCGCAAAGTCGGCATCATCACGCTGAACCGGCCCAAGCAGCTCAACGCCCTCAACGACCAGTTGATGAACGAGCTGGCCGCAGCGTTGAAGGCTTTTGAGCAAGATGCCAGCGTGGGCTGCATGATTTTGACGGGCAGCGAAAAGGCCTTTGCCGCCGGTGCAGACATCAGCGCGATGGCGCAGTACAACTTTGCCGACGTTTACAACAACGAGTTCATTACCCGCAACTGGGAGCAGATCCGTAGCATCCGCAAGCCGGTGATTGCGGCTGTCAGTGGCTTTGCGCTGGGCGGCGGCTGCGAGCTGGCCATGATGTGCGACTTCATCATTGCCGCTGACAATGCCAAGTTTGGCCAGCCCGAAATCAAGCTCGGCATCATTCCCGGCGCCGGTGGCACGCAGCGCCTGCCGCGTGCTGTCGGCAAGGCCAAAGCCATGGACCTGGCGCTGACTGGCCGC
>JANXTM010000169.1 GCA_025352405.1 Polaromonas sp. | reverse complement strand
TCCTTGCGTGTGAGTACGTGGTCGCGGTGGTCAACGTCGCCCTGCAGCACACCGACCTCGCAAGTGCCGCACAAGCCTTCCTCGCAGTCGCTGCGCAGGTCGATGCTGGCCGCACGCAGTACCTGCAGCAACGATTGGCCCGCACCGACCAGCAGCGTCGTGCCTGAAGCCTTCAGTTCGACTTCAAAGGGCGCTTCCTTGGAGGCGTCCAACGTACCCGTAGTGGCGGTGAAGTGCTCCACGCGCAGGGTATCTTCCGGCCAGTGAGAACAGCTGTGCGCCAACGCCTCCAGCATGGGGGCTGGGCCGCAGGCGTAGATCTGCGTGCCGGGCACCGGCGTGGCCAGCAATGCGGTGAAGTCGTTGCGTCGGCCCTCGTCGCTCACATGCAGGTGCAGTTTGTCGCCGTGCAGCGCCTGCAATTGCGGCACAAACGCCATGGCGCTTCGGCTGCGTCCGCTGTAGTGCACGCTGTAGTCCATGCCGAGTTCGCGGGCACGCCGCGCCATGACGCTGATGGGCGTGATACCGATACCGCCAGCAATGAAGATTACCCGCGTGCATGTTTCGTCAAGACGGAAGTGGTTCCTGGGGCCACGGGTCTTCAGGATATCGCCAGGCCGTACGCTGTCGTGCATCCAGGCCGATCCGCCACGCCCGTCGGGCTCGCGCAGCACCGCTATTTCAAACGCCTCACGTTCGGCAGGGTCGCCGCATAGCGAGTAGTAGCGCGATATGCCAACGCCGCATTCGACCTCGATGTGCGAGCCCGGCGTCCAGCCCGGCAGGGCGCGTCCGTCCGGCGAAATCAGGCGCAGCTTCACCACGTCGCTGGCGGCCGTATCGACGCTGTGCACGCGCATACGGCGTACCACCCCCTTGCTGGCCGCCTCGCCGATGCGCACCGGCGCCATCGCCGCCAGGACGGACGGGTCCATGCGCTCGGGGTTGTCCTGGGGTTGCCACTCAACCCAGAGGTTTTCCGGTCCACGAAAGGAGGTGTTGCGCACGTAGCTGAAGTCCTGCTTGGCCAGCCGCAGGTGCGGCAGGCGCCGCGTGAGTTCCTCCAGAAACACCTGCATCTCCATGCGCGCGAGATTTTTTCCCATGCACTGGTGCGCGCCGTAGCCGAAGGTCAGGTGCTCGGCCGGGTTGTCGCGACGGATGTCGAACAGGTCCGCATCGGGAAAGTGCCGCTCGTCGTGGTTGGCCGAAGCGGTGACGATGAGCAGCTTCGCGCCGATGGGAAGCAGCGTGCCGGCCACAGTGGTATCTTGCGTGACCAGCCGGCGCCATGCGGCCACCGAGCCGTTGTGGCGCAGGCATTCGTCCACAGCATTCGGGATCAGCGAGGGTTCGTCGCAGATATCGCGCCAGGCCTGGGGGTGTTCGAGCAGCAGCTTGATCCCGTTGGCCGCGGCATTGGCGGTGGTCTCGTGGGCAGCGACGATGCCGGCCATCATCATTGAATGCAGGTAAGAATCGGTCACGATATCGGGGTGCAAGGCCTGCATGCGAATGCCGTACTTCATCCAGCCGGGACCCGTCGGGTCCAGCCGCATCTTGGCCAGGATGCGGCCCGCCAGCTGCCAAAAGTTGCCGACGGCGTGCGCTACCGCCACTTGCTCCTGCGGCAGCGGACGGCCCCAGGTGTTGACGGTGTGGGCAATCGAGTACTGGCGCAGCGCGTCCATGTCTTCTTCGGGAATGCCGAGGAAATGCAGCGCCACCGTCAGCGGCACTTCCCACAGCATGTCTTCCACCAAATCTACCCGGCCACTGTCGATGAAGCGGTCCACGTACTCGCGTGCCAGTCGACGCACCATCGGCTCGTGGAGCTGCAGCGCCTCGGGGGTAAATGGCTCCATGAGCAGGCGCCGACGCGGCATGTGCGCCGGCTCGTCCTCGTTGACCAGGGTGCGCGACATCCCGTAGCCGTAAGACGCCAGCACGGCATTGGCCTCTTCGCCAGTGGGTGTTATTTTTTCCAGTGCGATGGACGGGCTGAAGGTTATGTTGTCGCGGAAGATGGCCTTGATGTCGTCGTAGCGCGTGACGACCCAGTAGCCGAGCTTGGGGCTAAAGAAGATCGGCTCGCATTCCCGGGCCCAGCGCACATATTCGGGGGGGTCTTGTTGGTAGCCGTCAGAAAAGGGATCGAAGTCGGCTGCCCCGGTACTGACCGGGCAAGCGGCTGCTGGGGTGGCTGCAGGGGTAGCTAATGGGGTGACGGTAGCCGCCGGGCGGGCAAAAGGGCAGGCCGTTGCCGCGGCGTTACTCGGGCTGGCAGCCATGGCTTATTCGAGCGTGATCTTGAGGTCGCGGATCAGCTTGTGCCAGCGTTCGGTCTCGCTGCGCAGCAACTCACTGAACTGCGCGGGCGTGTTGCCTACTGGCTCGATACCAAAGTCGGTGAGGCGCTTGTTGACGGCGGGGTCGCGGACGGCCGCTACCACCTGCCGATTCAATTCGTTGATGACGGCCGGTGGCGTACCGGCAGTGGTGACCAGGCCCACCAGCGCAGAAGCCGTCACGTTTGGCAGACCCAGCTCGGAAAATGTGGGCACGTCTGGCAGTTGCGGCAGCCGCGACGGGTTGGCCACCGCCAGTGGCCGAACCTTGCCGCCCTTTATGAAGCCGGCGGCGGACGCATAGTCCACCATCATGGCCGCCAACTGCCCGCCCGCCAGGTCGCTCAGTGCAGCTGCTGCACCGCGGTAAGGCACGTGCACCATGAACAGCTTGCTTTCAACCTTGAGCAGTTCCATGGCCAGGTGGTGCGGACTGCCCGCGCCGGGCGACGCGTAAGACACCTGGCCGGGCCGGGCTTTGGCGTCGGCGATGAAGGCCTTTGCATCGGTTACTTTGGATGCCGGCCCAACCACCAGGATCATTGGGAAGCGGCCCAGCAGCGACACCGGGGTCAGATCCCGGGTTGGGCTGTAGCTAAGCGACTTGTAGAGGGCGGGGTTGAAAACCATCGTACCGTTGTCGGCGTTCAGTACCGTGTAGCCGTCCGCCAGTGCTCGGGCTGTTTCTGACGCGCCGATGGCGGTATTGCCGCCGGGCTTGTTGTCGATGAGGACGGGCTGGCCCGCCTGCACCGTCAGCGCTTGGCCGATGGTACGGGCCAGAAAGTCCGAACCGCCGCCCGCCGGGTAGGGGACGATCCAGCGGATGGGCTTGGACGGATAGGCGGCCTGGGCAGACGCACTGGTGGCGATGAGCGACAGAAGCGAGAGGGCCAGGGGCAGTGCTAGGGACAGCATCAGTTTGGGGCGGAGGTTCATGAAAGTTCCCATAGATTATCTGTGCGTAATGATAATACGCATGGCGTAACTATTGTTAAAACGGCTAATTTTCTAGTCGTCCGCGATAAGCGGTTGGGCCGCACACGGCCTGACTAATGGCGCAAGACGTGAAAAATCAAAAATTCCGAAGAACCTTCGATGCGAGCTCCAAGCTCCAGGTGGTTTAGATGATAAAAACTCGAGGGCCTAGTGCAATGTTGCATCAAGCATGCAGCATTGCGTTAGCCCGGCGCAGCAGCGCTTCGCTCGAAGAAATGCAGCAACGCGTCCAGCACTTCAGCTGGTGCCTCGCGCTGTGGGAAGTGGCCTACACCTGCCAACAACCGGCGTTCATATGGGCCGCGAAAAAAGACCTCTTTGCCCAAGCTGGTGTCTGGATGATTGACGCCATCGGCCGCACCGTGCAGCAACAGGGAGGGCACGTCCAGCAATGGCGCTGGACTGAGGCGGCTCTCGTCCTGCACATAGCGCGGGTCACCGGGCGCATGACCCCAGCGGTGGCGGTATGAATGTAGGGTGATGTCGGCCCAGTCGCTGTTTTCGAAAGCAGCCGCCGTGGCTTCGAACTCTTCAGGCAGGTACCACTCCGGTGGCGACCAGGTGTCCCACATAGTGCGGGCGAAATTTCGCCGGTCGTCGCGCAGCGCTCGCTCGCCTCGAGGTGTGGCCATATACCAGTGGTACCAGTAGTTGCGCGCCTGCAGAATGCTCAGCACCTGCGCCGGGTCGTTGCTGCCATAGGCCACCGACAACATCACCAGGTGGCTGGCCACGCCTGGGCGCAAGCCACAGGCAATCGCTACAGCGCGTGCCCCCCAGTCATGCCCGACAAGCGCCGGCTGCTTCAGGTCGAGCGTATCGATGAATTCCAGCAGATCGCACCCCAGCGCGGCGAGCTGGCCTGTACGCGGTGTGTCTTCGCTCAGGAACCGCGTGGGAAGAAAACCGCGCAAGGCTGGCACCAACACCCGCCAGCCTGCCAGGGCCAGTCCTGGCGCGACGCCTGACCAGGAGCGGATGCTGTCGGGCCAACCATGCAAAAGGACAACCGTGCGGCTGCCTGCGGGATTCCACTCTTCGTAAGCCACCCGCAACAGTGAAGTGTCTACGTTTTTAAGGGTCGGTGTCATGGCATGTTTCCTGAGGCTTTGTGAGCTGCGATTTTCTTCTATGTTTGCCGGCACAGCCCGTTACGCACGGCCTGAAAGTTTTGACTCGAAGCGTTGCCTCGCCTGAAGGCAAGGTTTCCGCGCTGCATTTTTTCAAACCTGGTAAGGCGCAATCACTTTGTGCCGCGCGCTCAACCTGCTGTGCTGAAGGGCCAAGTCCTTCAAGCCATTCGGGATTTTGAACACCAGCGCGGTTTTGTGGTGTCTATCTGCCCGGTTTTTTTTCGCTCAGGCGCTGGCTTCTGCCCACTGCTGTAGCGCGGCAGCAACTTCTTCAGACGACACGCCATCAACTGCCTGCAATTGGCCAGCCAGTGCAGTCAGTGCCTCGTCACCGCGCTGTTGCAATGAGGCAATGGCCAGCGCGGCTTCTCTGGGAGCTACAAAACCAAGGCTTTGCAGCAGCAGCCTGCCGTCGCTTGCAAGCAGCTTGAAATAAAACTGGCCATCAGCGTCGCGGTATTGCTTGAAGGTGGGCAGGACAGTCTTCACCGTTTTTTGCTTGGTCTGCGCTGATGCAGGTGCCGCCAGCTTGCGCAGCCCGACGGCAACACGCAGCTCGCGCATAAGTGGCGTGGCAAAGGCTCTGGCCTTGTCGGCACCAGCCAGCAACAGGGTTTCTATTTTTGCCGGGTCGTTGATGAGCGCCTGGTAGTGCTCCCGCATGGGCGCAATATCCTGGTCGATACGCTCAAACAGCAGGTTTTTGGCATCACCCCAGGCAATGCCATCAACGTAGGCCTGGCGCAGGGCGGTGGTCTCTGGTTCGCTTGCGAAAGCCTGGTAAATCTGGAACAGTGCAGAGCCTTCAACCTGCTTGGCTTGCCCCGGCTCGCGCGAGTCGGTGACGATGCCCGCAATAAGTTTTTTGAGCTCGGTGCGCGATGAAAAAAGCGGTATGGTGTTGTCATAGCTCTTGCTCATCTTGCGGCCATCCAGGCCAGGCAGCAAAGCTACAGATTCTTCAATCAGGGCCTCGGGCAGCACCAGGTGGTCGCCGTACAGGTGGTTAAAGCCCTTAGCCATATCGCGCGTCATTTCGATGTGCTGGATCTGGTCGCGGCCAACCGGCACCTTGTGCGCCTTGAACATCAAAATGTCAGCGCCCATGAGCACTGGATACATGAAAAGACCTGCCGTGACATCAGCATCAGGGTCGTTCCCCGCGGCTTCGTTTTTATCCACCGAGGCCTTGTAGGCATGGGCGCGGTTAAGAACTCCTTTGCCCGTCACGCAGGTGAGCAACCAGGTCAGCTCAGGGATTTCCGGTATGTCAGATTGGCGATAAAACGTGACCCGTTCCGGGTCAAGACCGGCGGCTAGCCAGCTGGCGGCAATCTCCAGCGTGGAACGCTGGATGCGCTCGGGCTCACCGCATTTAATGAGCGCATGGTAGTCCGCCAGAAAGTAAAAACTCTCTGCGCCTACCCCTTTGCTGGCCGCAACAGAAGGGCGGATAGAGCCGACGTAGTTGCCCAGGTGCGGTGTGCCTGTGGTGGTAATGCCAGTTAAAAAGCGTTGCGGTTTGTTCATCATGAGCGGGGTATTTTTGTCATTTCACCAACATCGCCAACGGCGTCAGCATGGTTTCAAGAAATGTGTAAGTCGCCGACATCAATGGTTTCATCCAGAACGAATTGATCACGCCAGCCAGCACCAATGCCATCACGACAAAAAATCCCCACGGTTCAATTCGCGATACCAGTGCGGCCTGTTTGTACGGGAGCAGGCCCACAAGAACGCGTCCGCCATCCAGTGGCGGAAGCGGAAACAGGTTGAACACAAACATCACCACATTGACCAGCATGCCCGCCTGGCACATCTTGATGAAAAAAGGTTCGCTCAAACCGGTACCCTGCAACACGTAAAACGCGATACCCCACAGCAGCGCCTGTATCAGGTTGGAGGCCGGGCCCGCCAGCGCGACCCAGACCATGTCTCGCTTTGGGTTGCGCAACCGCCCAAATTGCACCGGCACCGGTTTGGCGTAACCAAACAAGAAGGTGCCCGAGGTGGCGATGTACAGCACCAGCGGCATCACGATAGTGCCCACCGGGTCAATGTGCTTGAGCGGATTTAAAGTGACGCGGCCCAAGGCCCAGGCCGTGTTGTCACCCAAATACCGGGCTACATAGCCATGTGCGGCCTCATGAACCGTGATGGCAAACAACACGGGCAGGGCGTAAATGGCGACGGTTTGAATCAGGTTGGCAATATCCATGACGCAATTGTCTCAGACGCTGTCAGCAAAGATGTTGAAGGGCTGTTGTAGCGTCAAAGTCCAAACAGGCTGGCATCGCCTCGTCCCTGCCTGATCAGCACCGGATCACCACCTTCGCCCATGGCAGTCAGGTCAATCACAGTGGTGGCTTGCTGGGGGCAGGCACCGGCGTCAACGACAGCGGCGAGCTCATGCTCCATGCGGTCGCGAATCTCGTGCGCGTCGTTGAGTGGCTCGGTTTCACCGCGTGGAATCAGGGTGGTGGCCAGCAGAGGCGCACCCAGCAACTCCAGCAGGCACTGTAGAGTTTTGTGCTGCGGCACGCGCAGGCCAATGGTTTTGCGTGAAGGGTGGCTCAGGCGGCGCGGTACTTCTTTGCTGGCTTCCAGAATGAACGTGTACGGCCCCGGCGTGGCGGCCTTGAGCAGGCGAAATTGTTTATTGTCTACCCGCGCGTAGCTGGCCAGCTCGCTCAGGTCTCTGCACAGCAGGGTCAGGTGGTGCTTGTCATCGACACCGCGAATACGCCTCAAGGCGTCTGCGGCGGCTTTGTCATCCAGGCGGCATACCAGCGCATAGCTTGAGTCCGTGGGAACTGCGGCGATCCCGCCTTTTTCAAGCAGGCTCACGGCCTGCCTTAGCAAGCGGGTGTGGGGGTTGTCGGGGTGGACTTCAAAAAACTGGGCCATGGTAAGGTTTCACGATTCAGGGGGAATAATAGGTGTGCGGGTTTCACGTACTGCGAGCCAGGCTCCGGCTGCGCCAAAGACGGCAACCATCACCATGCCGATCATTGACCATTGGTCCGGCACATAAGAAAAAGCCAACCAGCCGCCCAGCATGGCAAATCCGATTTGTGAATAAAGATAGGGTGTCACGGCCGCAGCAGGTGCGCGTCGGTAAGCCAGAATCAGCATGAAATGGCCGACGGTCGCCATCAGGCCCATCAGGGACAACCAGCCCCATAAAGTCCATGACGTCAGTGGCTCCCAAACAAAAGGCAGCGCTACCGACGCCAGCAGAGTCCCGACCCAGCCGGTGTACAAGTGCATGGTGACAGGATCCTCTGTTTTGGCAAGCTTGCTCGTCAAGAGCTGGAACCACGAGTTGGTGATGACCAGACCGAGCGGCAGCAGCGCTGTCCATTCGAATGCATCGTGACCGGGCCGAATAATGATCAGCGTACCCGCAAACCCGCCCATCACCAGAGCCCACCGCGTTTTAGATACTTTCTCGCCTAGTGACTTTGAGGCCAGCAAAGTGATAACCAGCGGCGCGATCATCACGATCGCAGTGAATTCCGCTACCGGCATGTACTTGAGGCTGAAAAAAGCCAGCAAACTCGACACCAGCAGCAGGGCACCGCGCAACAACTGAAATTTAGGGTGCGCAGTACGCCAGGCTTTCCGGCCACGCACCGGCAACACGGCGAGCGTGGTGGCTACAGCTTGAAATGCGTAGCGAAACCACAATGCCATTAGAAGTGGCACGCTGGTACTGACGTATTTGGTGGTGGTGTCCAGTGTTGCAAAGCAGGCCATCGCTGATAGCGCCAGCCCGATGCCTGTAAGGGCTGAAGCCGGGCGACTCACTGAATGCGATCCGCCAGCAATTCCCAGACCGGTGTGAGGTTGCCTGGTAAAAACGGCAGGCTGCCGAGGTCTGTACGACTTTCTTCGGGGCTGTGAAAGTCGCTGCCGCGTGAGGCTGCCAGATCAAACTCTTTGGCGGTCTCTGCGTATTTTAGGTACTCGGCTGCGGTATGGCTGCCGGTGACAACTTCCACGCCGCGCCCACCGTGCGTCTTGAACTCGGTGAACAGCGCGTACTCTTCATTGGGCGTGAACTTGTAACGCGCTGGGTGGGCAATGATGGCCATGCCTTTTGCGCTGGTGATCCAGGTCACCGCGTCACGCAGGCTGGCCCAGCGGTGCGGCACGTAGCCGGGCTTGCCCTCTGTCAGATATTTGCGAAACACCTCATTGGTTTCCCGGCACACACCGCTCTCTACCAGAAAGCGCGCAAAGTGGGTGCGTGAAATCAGCTCGGGATTGCTGACAAACTTCAGCGCGCCTTCAAAAGCACCTTTAATGCCGACTTTGGCCAAGCCGTTAGACATTTCCATGGCGCGTTGTTCTCGTCCGCCGCGGGTGGCGCGCAGACCCTGCTGCATGGCCGCATCATCCGGGTCAAATCCGAGGCCGACTATGTGCACGGTTTCCCCGGCAAAGGTGACCGATATCTCAGTTCCCGTCAAATAACGCATGCCTTGCGCCTTGGCCGCCGCGAGCGCACGGTGCTGGCCTCCGATTTCATCGTGGTCCGTCAGCGCCCAAAGCTCAACGCCATTGGTTTTGGCTCGTTCGGCCAATGCTTCTGGTGTCAGGGTGCCATCCGACACGACCGAGTGGCAATGCAGGTCAGCGTTCAATATTGAGTCGGGAGCGGGCATGGTCAGGAGGGTCACACCAGTATTTTAGGCCTTGTTGAAATTCGCGCGAAGCGTCGCTGCAAAGACTGCCTGCACAATAAGGTTCCGTCCCGTCCATCTGATCCACCTGCAGGCACGGCCTGAAGAAAGCGATGCACCATGATTGTTGTCCACCACCTGAACAATTCCCGGTCCCAGCGCGTGCTCTGGCTGCTGGAGGAGCTGGGTCTTGATTACGAGATCAAGCGTTACGAACGTGACCGCAAAACCATGCTGGCGCCGGCTGCATTGCGCGCCGTACATCCTTTGGGCAAATCGCCCGTGGTTACCGATGGTGATTTGACGCTGGCCGAATCTGGCGCCATCGTTGAATATCTGGTTGAGCGCTATGGTGAAGGCTGTCTGGCCCCGTCGCGCCAGCTGCCTGACTACCTGCGTTATCGCTACTGGTTGCATTACGCAGAAGGCTCGCTCATGCCGCCACTGCTGCTCAAGCTGGTGTTTGACAAGATAGAAACCGCACCGATGCCTTTTTTCGTTAAACCAGTTGTCAGGGCCGTTTCCGGCAAAGCTAAAAGCAGTTTCATCATGCCCCAGATCACCACGCATCTGGCCTATCTGGAAGCCGAGCTGGGTAAAGCCAAATGGTTTGTCAACGATGATTTTTCTGCGGCAGATGTGCAGTTGAGCTTTCCCATTGAGGCAGCAGCGGCGCGGGGTGGTCTGGATGCCAGCCGCCCCCGGTTGATGGACTACTTAAAGCGCATTCATGGCAGACCAGCTTACAAAAAGGCCGTTGAGCGCGGCGGAGAGTACGAGCTCATGCGTTGACGTAGGGCGATGCAATAGCGTTTAGCGCATCCGCGGGCAGCGCAAATGTGGTGCGTCACGAGTTGAAGTCATATGAGGTCCTCGACAAATCGAAAATGAGCTGTTCGTTGATGCGCGCTGACTGCACCGTAGCCGGTCAATGGCTTGCTTCAGCGAAAGCCGAAGTAGGACAGGATTACGCCGATTATGACCACGAGGCCGACGATATAAATAATGGTGTTCATGGGTTTGCTTTCAGTGCTTGTTGGGCATGGTTGGTAGGTAATAGTGATTAACTCGTGCGTTGTCAAATAACTTCATCGCCAATATTGCCGCGTGGCCGACCAAACTGCTGTAGGTCTCGGCAAAACATTGCCGTCGGACAAATGCCTGTTCAGGTTTACACAGTAATTTTCGATAAACGCTATAAAAAACATAGCGAATGGCCTCCGCATTTGCTGCAGGAAGGGAGTTTTTTACTTGTGTTTTTGGCCGCGATAAAATTTTTGGTGGTTTACACCAGAAACCGCACCCGCCGCACGTCTTGCCACTCGTCAACGTGTAGCTGAACGCAAGCTTGACCCTTGCCGACCGCCTTTGGTATTGCAAGGTGCGTCAGCACGGCGTACCACTTCGATTGTTGCCTCCTAAATAGCTTTTGGCGGTTTGGCACTGCTGCTCGCACTTTCCGGGTTGACCGATTCACCAGCAACACGGCTGCCGACGACGCCGGCAACAGCACCAACCGTGCCGCCTACCAATATACCGACCGGACCTGCAACCGCCGCCCCAACCGCGGCACCTGTCGCCAAACCCGCCACCAAGCCACCCCCCATCAGAACGGACTTGGACTCCCGCTCAGCCTCCACGAGGCTGAGGCCTACCTGAGCCGCAGGGCTCGGATCCTGAGACGGCACTCCATGTCCAGGAACCGCCTGCTGCGCAAGGTCCGGATCAACAGGTTTTGCGTCTGTCGGCTGAGTGGTGGTTGAGTTCATGTGCGCTCCTTGAAGTAGTTAGTGCTAGGGCAAGCAGAAAGCTGCCAGCTCACAACTTTGGGTTGCACCCGACGCTGGTTATGTGGTCTTAGCGGCTGTCGCAAGGTCAGACAACCACCAGTTGTGACCCTTCATAGCCCGACCCCAGGTGGTGGTCCACCGTGATGAGCACTCATGTCGCTGCGTGTCAGGCGCGAGCGTTGAAAGTCTGGACAAAGCGTTATCGCCAGGAAAAGGCCTGAAAAAAACTCATAGCAAGCAAAAAATTGCTATAAAAAATATAGCGCATAGCCCCCAAACTTACGGCAGAAGAGGCGCTTTTTGCTCGTATTTTTAGCGTTTAATCAAATTTCAGCTGCTTCGACCAGAAACCGCACCCGCCGCACACCCTGGTATTCGTCTGCGTCCAGCCTGAACGCGAGCTTGACCCTTGCTGGAAGCTGCTCGGTATGGCCAAACCAGATGCCATCGACCGGCTGGCCCTGATGCTTGAGTTTGAG
>JANXTM010000168.1 GCA_025352405.1 Polaromonas sp. | reverse complement strand
CTGTCGTCTACGGCCATCGCACTACAAGTCATGAGCGAACGTAACATGATGCCTACTTCCAGCGGCCAGGCCGGCTTTTCGATTCTGCTGTTTCAGGACGTGGCCGCCATCCCCATCCTGGCACTGCTGCCGCTGTTAGGTGCGGTTGCGATAGGAAATGAGGCTCTCGGCCAGGTAAAACAGGGACTAGAAGCTATTAAAATCATAGCAGTTATCGGCGGCATCATTCTTGGTGGCCGACTGCTGCTGCGCCCCTTGTTGCGCTGGATAGCCAACAGCGGCACGCCCGAGATCTTCACCGCCGCATCGCTGCTGCTGGTGGTCGGCATTGCCGCACTGATGCAGCTGGTCGGCCTGAGCATGGCACTGGGGGCTTTTCTGGCGGGTGTGCTGTTAGCCGAAAGCGAGTACCGGCGCGAGCTCGAAACCGACATTGAACCCTTTAAGGGCCTGCTGCTCGGCCTCTTCTTCATAGCTGTGGGCATGAGCATCAACTTTGGTGTGCTGCTCAAGTCACCCGGCCTGATAGCGGCTATTTTGTTCGGCTTTCTGGGGCTCAAGCTGGCGGTGATTTACAGCCTGGCCAGAGCCATGAATCTGCCTTTTCAGGAGCGGGCAGTGTTCACCGTGCTGCTGGCGCAAGGCGGCGAGTTTGCCTTTGTGGTGTTTCAGGCCGCCAGTGGAGCCAAGGTGTTTTCGCCGGAGACCGCCTCGCTGCTCATAGGCGCGGTGGCGCTGTCAATGCTACTCAGCCCGCTGCTCTTGATTCTGGTCGACAAGGTGCTGCTGCCGCGCTATGCAAACTGCAATGTGACGCCCATGGCTGAAATCTCCGAGCAGCAGGCAGCACCTGTCATCATTGCCGGTTTTGGCCGCTACGGTCAGATCATCGGCCGCATGCTGCTGGCCCAGGGCATGGCACCCACGGTGCTTGACCACGACGCCGAGATGATAGAGACCATGCGGACCTTTGGCCTGCGCGTGTTTTACGGCGATGCGACTCGGCTCGACCTGCTGCGCACAGCGGGTGCAGCCACTGCCAAAATTCTGGTGATTGCGGTCGATGATGTCGAGCAGTGCCTGAAAATTGTGGACCTGGCGCAGGCCCATTTCCCGCAGCTGGAGATTGTGGCCAGGGCACGCGATGTCACTCACTGGAACGCGCTGCGCGCCAGAGGCGTCATGCGCGTGGAGCGCGAGGTGTTTGAGTCCAGCCTGCGCAGCGCCAGAAGCGTGCTGGAGCTGCTGGGCCAGAGTACGCATGTAGCCCGGCAAACCGCGATGCGCTTTCGTCTGCACAACCTGGCATTGTTTGAGCAGCTGTACCCGCACCACAAAGACCGCGCCAAAGTGATCGCGGTGGTCAAACAAGGCCGCCTTCAACTTGAAGAGCAGATGGCTCAAGAGCGCGAGACCCAGGCTCTGCGCCGACCCACAGAATGGGGGCCCAAAGCGACGACGCGCCCCTGAACAGGCGGCCCCGTCATCAAAGATTTCTCCAAGTACAAAAAGGGCGTTCACACCAAACTGCCGCTATACAAATACCGGTCAATTGATTTAATCGTTTTTTTTGATTAAATTAATTAAATTGTTACACTTAAATCATTAAATCAAGTACTTTGACCCGCTTTAATGACGCGCAGCATGTCTATGCGCACCTTTATGGAACCTTCACAATGAATCAAGACAGTTTCCCGCCAATCGTCGACCCCAAGTCCATCGACATCGCTGTCACCCGGCCCCGGTCACGCGTGTTGGTGGTTGACGACACCGAGGACAACCTGTTTCTGATGACCGCTTTGCTAGAAGATGACTATGAGCCCATGGTCGCATCTTCTGGCAAAGAGGCTTTGGCCGTCATCATGTCACAGGCGCCGCCTGACCTGATCCTGCTGGACATCATGATGCCTGAAATGGATGGTTACGAAGTGTTGCGGCGCATCCGCCAGCACCCGCCAACGGCCATCATCCCGGTCATTTTTTTGACTGCACTGAGCACGGTTGAAGAAGAACAGCTTGGTCTGGACCTGGGTGCGGTGGACTACATCACCAAACCCATCAGCCCACCACTGTTGCTGGCCCGCGTGCACTCACATATCGAACGCAACGACAACGCCAGGCGTTTGCAGGCGCTGTCCGAAAAGCTCTCGCGTTACCTAGCCCCGCAGGTCTACCAGTCACTGTTCGACGGTTCGCAAAAGGCCGAGATCCACACCGAACGAAAAAAACTCACCGTATTTTTCTCTGACATCAAAGACTTCACGGCCTCAACGGCCAAGTGGCAGCCAGAAGACATCACCCGCCTGCTGAACAGCTACTTTTCGGAAATGTCGCGTATCGCAGCCGAATACGGCGGCACTGTCGACAAGTTCATCGGCGACGCGATGGTGATTTTTTTCGGTGACCCCCACAGCAAGGGTGTGCGGGAGGACGCACTGCAGTGCGTGAAAATGGCCATGGCCATGCAGCGTGGCATGGCCGACCTGCAGGACTTGTGGCGCGAGATGGGACCGAGCAAGACCTTTCGCATCCGCATTGGTATCAACACAGGTTTTTGCGACGTCGGCAACTTCGGCAGTGACTTGCGCATGGACTACACCATCATCGGGCCCGAGGTCAACTTGGCCGCCCGGCTGGAGCAGGCGGCCGAGCCTGGCGGTATCCTTATATCTGGCGAGACTTACGCGCTGGTTCGCGACGAGATCGAGGCCGACCAATCTGTGTCGATTGACGCCAAAGGATTCGCCGAACCGATCACGGCGCATGCAGTACGTGTGCAGGTTGAGATATCGGGCAGTGCACGCCGGGTATTGCAGCGCGAACTGCAGGGCATACGGACATTGATTGAGCAAGACCGCCTGCCTGTCGAAGACCGTACCGCAGCGGCTCGCGAACTGCGAACCATGGCAGACAGGCTGAACACGGGAACCTGACGACCAGCCCTTCCACCAAAACCAGAACTTCGTTATGGCAAAAGCACTAGACCGTTTCCCCTTTTTGCAACGCCTTTTGGGCCAGCCCACACAGGCCGACAAAGACCTGGCGTCAACCAATCGCGCCCTGGAAAGGCGCATCAAGCTGCTCAATGCATCGCTGTCTTTCCTGACCAACACGCTGCACGCAGCAGCTGACGGCGTGATGGCCGTTCACTTTGCCAGCGGAGCCAAGTACATCAACCCACGTTTCATCGAAATGTGGGGCGATGCTCCTGAGTCACTGATGGCACCTGGCCAGGAAGCCGCACTGATGGCCCTGCATGCGTCGATGGTCAAGGATGAAGCGCAATTTATTGCCCGTGCGACCGAGTTGTGGGACGCGCTGGACGAGCCCTCATTTGATGAAATCGAGATGAAGGACGGCCGCATCCTGGAGCGCACCATCACCCCGCGCGAAGCCGACGGCAAACTGGTCGGGCTGGTGTTCAACTTTCGCGACATCACCGAGCACGAGCGCGCTGCAAGAAAAATCCGGTTCAACCAACTGGTAGTTGAAAACTCCGCACCGCTGCTTTGGCTCGACCCAACACAGCACAAGGTCGTCTATGCCAACAAAGCGGCCTGCGAAAGGCTGGGTTACAGCATCGAGATGTTTGTAGGACTTGACATTGCCACTGTTGACCCCGGCGCAACGCCAGACAAAATCAATGCACTTACCGAAGCATTGAAAAAGACCGGCAAGCCGCGCTATTTTTCAAGCAAGTTTCTGCACTGTAACGGCGACAAGATTGACGTGGAGATCACCATCTTTCTGGCGCAGGACGAAGAGCGCGCGGTGCAGGTGGTAACTTTCAAAGACACCACAGAAGAAAAACGCGCGGCAGCCGAGATCAATCGCCAGCGCTCAGCCATGAGCATGCTGGTCAATGCGATACCCGATCCAATCTTTCATAAAGATCACGAGGGGCGCTACGTCGCTTGCAACGAGGCTTATGCAGCCTTGGTGGGACGCACCCCGGAACAGGTCAAAGGGATGGCTTGTGAAGACCTTTTTCCGGCCGATGTCGCAGTCGCCATGCGCGTCCGGGATGGCGCGGTCCTGAAAACCCTTAAACGGGTAGCAGCGGAACACTGGATCACCTACCCCGACGGCAGGCACGTACTGGTGGAAACACAGGTGTCGCCAATGCCGGGCGAAGACGGTCAAGCCACTGGTTTGCTGGGTGTGAGCCGGGACATTACTGACCGCAAGGAAGCAGAAGAAACCATACGTCGGGCCAAGGAAGCCGCGGAGGACGCTACGCAAATGAAGTCGGATTTTCTGGCCAACATGAGCCACGAAATCCGCACACCCATGAACGCCATCATCGGCATGTCACACCTGGCCCTGAAGACCGACATGACGCCGCGCCAGCGTGACTACATCACCAAAGTGCATCGCTCCGGTCAACATCTGCTGGGCATCATCAACGACATTCTTGATTTTTCAAAGGTCGAGGCCGGCAAACTCAGCATAGAAACCATCGACTTCGAGCTGGACAAGGTACTCGACAACGTCGCCAACCTGATCACCGAAAAATGTATTTCCAAGGGCGTGGAGCTCGTGTTTGACATGGCTCCCGACGTACCGCAAACGCTGATAGGCGACTCGCTACGGGTTAGCCAAATTTTGATCAATTACACCAACAATGCCGTCAAGTTCACGGAAACCGGTGAAATCGTGGTTTCTGTCCGCGTGATGGATGTCACACTCGAAGATGTATTGCTGCGGTTTTCTGTACGCGACACCGGTCGGGGCCTTACGGAGGAGCAGATCTCCAGGCTGTTCCAGAGCTTTTCCCAAGCCGACAGCTCGACCACACGCAAGTTTGGTGGCACCGGTCTGGGACTAGCCATCTCCAAACGTCTGGCCGAGTTGATGGGCGGCGACGTAGGCGTTGAGAGCGTCTTTGGCAAAGGCAGCGACTTCTGGTTCACGGTGCGCCTCGGTATTGGCCAGCAGTCAAAGCGCGTTCTGGTCCCCAACCCCGATTTGCGCGGGCGTCGCGCCTTGGTGGTTGATGACAATGACCACGCCCGTAGCGTTTTGCGCGACATGCTGGAGGGCATGACTTTTGATGTCAGCGATGTCTCGTCCGGGGCTGCAGCCGTAAAGGCGGTCGCTTTAGAACACGCCGGCGGGAGCCCTTTTGACATCATCTACCTCGACTGGCGAATGCCTGGCATGGACGGTATGGAAGCTGCACGCCAGATACTTGCACTTGACCTGACGCCGGCGCCGATTTTGGTGATGGTAAGCGCCTACGGTCGAGAAGAAATGATCAAGGAAGCCGAAGCTATGGGCATAGTGAACATGTTGGTTAAGCCACTTAGCCCCTCCATGCTGTTTGACACCACCATGGAAGCCATGGGCCGCATGGGCGCGGAATCCCGTATCAGCCGACCCGTCGCCCTTGAGAATATGGACAAATTCAAAGCTGTGCGGGGCGCCCGCATTCTCCTGGCAGAAGACAACGATATCAACCAGCAGATTGCCTGCGAGCTGCTACAAGATGTCGGCTTTGTAGTGGAGGTCGCGGAGAACGGCTTGATAGCCCTGGAAATGGTGCAGCGCGCCGCCTATGACCTGGTGTTGATGGACATGCAGATGCCGGTGATGGACGGCTTAACTGCCACCGCTGCCATACGGCGCCTGCCCAACTTTGGTGGACTCCCCATCGTGGCCATGACTGCCAACGCCAGAACCGAAGACCGGCGCGCATGCATGGAATCAGGCATGAATGATTTCCTATCCAAACCGATAGACCCCGACAGCCTGTGGAGCATGCTGTTGACGTGGATCAGGCCACACGATGCCGACGCGGCGATGACGCCAGACGCGCCCGTACTGGCAGCATCCCCAGCCCCGCCAACAGCCAGCGACTTACCAGAAGGTATCCCCGGCCTCGATGCGCGCACCGGCCTGGCTCGCATGATGGGCAAGAAAAAGCTGTATGTCACCATGTTGCGAAAGTACGCAACCGGGCAAAAAACCTGTACCCAGACCATCCGAACCGCGCTGGATGCTGGAGACTGGGCCACAGCGCAGCGCGCAGCCCACACCCTCAAAGGCGTGTCTGGAAACATAGGCGCCACCGACATCCCGGGCTATGCTGATGCAGTCGAACATGCCCTGCGCAACCAACGCCCCCAGACCGAGATTGAGCAGACCCTCAGCCAGCTTGAGCCGCCGCTGGCCGCTCTGATAAGCGCCATCGAATCGTGGCTGCCGCCCCTGCCAGAAGCTACGACCAAGCCGGCTAACTGACACTGACAGTCAGCAATAGTATGGCCTGTTGACTGGTCAGCCAGAGCGGTAAAACTATCGATTAAAAAGACCCCTGCGGCAGCGTTTGCGAGGGCTGGGTGCTATTTATTTTGTAGCATCTAAAAAACCACCTAGCCACCAACCACCCTCAATGAAACGCGTCCCACAACAGCTTGCAGCCCGTCAGCAGCATGCCGATGTACAGCAGGCGGTAGAACAGCACGGGGTTGATGGTTTTGGCCATGCGCACGCCGACCCAGACGCCGATGGGGGCAATTGGCAGCAGCACCAGTGAGGTGGCCATATTGCGCATGTCAAGCAGCCCCAGCCAGGCGTAGGGCAGCCACTTCGACAAATTGATCACAAAAAAGAAAAACGCCAGGGTGGCGGTGAAATGCAGCGGGCTCAGGCGCAGCGGAATCACATACGCGCTGATTGGCGGGCCACCGGCGTGCGACACAAAGCTGGTGAAACCCGAGGTCACAGCCAGCAGGCCGCCCAGCCATTTGGGCGGTGGCGCGCTGTCTGGCCGGGGTGGAAACAGCAGCCGCTGCGCCAGAAACAGCAAGGTGAATGCGCCCACGATGCCCGCCACCACCTTGGCGTCAAGGGCCTTGAACAGCAGCGCACCCACCACGGTGCCGACCAGGCCGCAGGGCACTAGAAACTTGAGCAGGGCCAGATCAAAACTTTTACGAAAGGCGGCCATGCCCAGCAGATCCATCAACAGCAGCACCGGCATCAAAATGGCGGCGGCTTGGGGCACGGTCACGGCCAGCGCAATGATGGGCACGGCGAGCGAGCCGAAGCCCGCACCAAAGCCGCTCTTACTGATACCCAGCAAAAGCACTGCGGGAATGGCAACAGCGTAAAAATACCAGTCGGTGATGATGGGCAAGGTCAAGGTGTGTTCCGCGCTTTTCCGGCGGGTTGAGTGACGCGCACCCCGCAGCCCTGCAGCTTCAAGCCAGCGCCGCTTTGAAGTCGTCAAGCTCGGTGCGTACGCCAGCCGTCAGTGAACCGACGTCTGAGGTCAGCATGACCAGATCAAAACCGCGCTTGACGGCATCGGCGGCGAACGCGGCACTGGAGCAATGTAGGCAGGCCTTGATGCCGTGGCGGTGCGCGGCTTCTTTGATCCGGTCGCAGGCGGCCAGGTGCAGCGGGTCGGTGCTGTCTGATTGGGGGGGCAGGCCAAGGGCAAACGACAGGTCTGCCGGGCCGATGTAGACCGCGTCCAGCCCGGGCGTAGCGCAGATGGCGTCGAGGTTCTCAAGCCCCTCTTTGGTCTCAATCATGGCGATGACCAACACCTCGCTGTTGATGCGGTTCAGATAGTCTGCACCCCAGTACTGCGCCGGGCGCATCGGTCCCCAGGAGCGCATGCCAACCGATGGATAGCGGCAGGCCGCCACGGCTCGGGCGGCATCGGCGGCGGTGTTGACCATTGGCACGATGATGCTGTAGGCACCCAGGTCAAGCGACTTCATGATGGCCACCGGGTCGTTCCAGGCCACGCGCACGACGGGGGAGGTGTCGGTCAGCGCAATAGCTTGCAGCAGCGGCAGCAGGTTTGAAAGCTCTGTGGTGCCATGCTGCATGTCGATGCACAGGGCATCAAACCCCAGGCCGGCCATGGTTTCGGCCATCAGGCTGTGGCCAATCAGCAGCCAGCCCATGGACACCGGTTGGCCTTCACGCCACAGCTGCTTGATCTTGTTGGGTCGCATTTTGAGTTCCGGTAAACGTGAGCAGGACAAAAGCCCTGAAATTTATATAAGAAAAGCCTTACCCACAGCAAAATCGGGGACAGCGCGCTACGAAAATAATAGCGTCATGAATTTATCTTCAAACCCGCTCAAGCACCAGCGCGATGCCCTGCCCTACCCCAATGCACATGGTGCACAGGGCGTAGCGGCCGCCGGTGCGGTGCAACTGGTTGATGGCGGTGGTTGCCAGGCGTGCGCCCGATGCACCCAGCGGGTGGCCCAGCGCAATCGCGCCGCCGTTGGGGTTGACGCGCGGGTCGTTGTCTTGCAAACCGAGCAGGCGCAACACCGCCAGGCCCTGGGCGGCAAAGGCTTCGTTGAGCTCAATCACATCCATTTGCGCCAGGGTTAAACCCGTCAGCGCCAGAACTTTTTGGCTGGCCGGTGCGGGGCCAATGCCCATGATGCGCGGCGGCACGCCAACCGTGGCCATGCCCACAATGCGCGCACGCGGTGTAAGGCCGTTTTTGGCGGCGCTGGCCTCGTTGGCCAGCAGCAGCGCGCAGGCGCCGTCGTTCACGCCGGACGCATTGCCTGCCGTCACGCTGCCGTCGGGCCGCACCGCGCCCTTGAGCTTGGCCAGTGCCTCCATCGACGTTTCGCGGGGGTGCTCGTCCTTGCTGACTACAGTCGCATCACCTTTTTTCTGCGGAATGGTCACGGGGGTGATTTCCGCGTCAAAGTAACCGGCTTTTTGCGCGGCCACCGCCTTGAGCTGGCTGCTGAGGGCCATTTTGTCCTGGTCTTCACGGCTGACGTTGTACTCAGCCGCAACGTTTTCAGCGGTCTCGGGCATGGCGTCCACACCATATTTTTCTTTCATCAATTTGTTGACGAAGCGCCAGCCGATGGTGGTGTCGTACATCTGCGCAGCACGGCTGAACGCGCTCTCGGCCTTGCCCATGACAAAGGGCGCACGGCTCATGCTTTCAACGCCGCCAGCAATCATCATGGTCGCCTCGCCGGACTTGATGGCGCGTGCTGCGGTGCCAATAGCGTCGAGGCCAGAGCCGCACAATCGGTTGATGGTGGCGCCCGGCAATTCCAGCGGCAGCCCGGCCAGCAAGGTAGCCATGTGGGCAACGTTGCGGTTATCTTCACCGGCCTGGTTGACGCAGCCATAAATCACGTCGGTCACGGCAAGCCAGTCGACATTCGGGTTGCGCGCCATCAGGGCTTTGAGCGGCACGGCACCTAGGTCATCGGTGCGCACACTGCTGAGTGCACCGCCGTAACGTCCGAAAGGCGTGCGGATGGCGTCGCAAATAAAGGCTTGGGTCAGGGCTTGACTGGTCATGGGGTTTCTTTTGTGTGGGGGTTTGACGGTTTCAGTTACGGATTCGATGTGCAATCGGCAGACCAAGCAGGCTTTCCAATTCAGCAAGCGTCAGGCCTTCCACCAGATCCACCAGCTGGAGACCCTGCGGCGTGCATTCGAGGGTGGCGAGGTCTGAATAAATGCGCCTGACGCAGCCAACGCCTGTGAGCGGGTAACTGCACTGCGCCACCACTTTGCTGACGCCTTGTTTGGTCAGCAAATCCATCATCACCCAGGTTTGTTTGGCGCCAATCGCCAGGTCCATGGCGCCACCCACAGCCGGTATGGCACCGGCCTCACCCGTGCTCCAGTTGGCCAGGTCGCCGGCACTGGAGACCTGAAATGCGCCCAGCACGCAAATATCAAGGTGGCCGCCGCGCATCATGGCAAAGCTGTCGGCATGGTGAAAAAACGCGCCGCCCTTCAGCAGCGTTACCGGCTGTTTGCCTGCATTGATGAGGTCATAGTCTTCGTCGCCCTCAGTCGGTGCCGGGCCCATGCCGAGGATACCGTTCTCGCTGTGCAGCAGCACCTCGCGGCTGGCAGCAATATGGTTGGCGACCAGCGTCGGCATGCCAATGCCCAGGTTGACAGTGGCGCCTTCCGGGATGTCTTGCGCCACGCGGGCGGCCAGCTGGTCTTTGCTGCGCTTTTGGTAGGTCGATGGTGCAGTCATGTTCACCCCGCTTTCTTTTGGCCACCGGCCTGCGTCGCGGCCCGGTCAATTTTGACGATGCTGTGGACAAAAATACCCGGCGTCACGATGTGCTCGGGGTTCAGCGCGCCGAGCTCGACAATCTCATGCACTGTGGCCACGGTTTTGCGGGCCGCTGTGGCCATCACCGGGCCAAAATTGCGCGCAGCCATGCGATAAGTCAGGTTGCCCCAGCGGTCGCCCTGCTCGGCTTTGATGAGCGCCACATCGCCGTAAATCGGCAACTCCAGCACGTACTGCTTGCCATTGATTTCGCGGGTTTCCTTCAGACTGCCATCGGCGTTTTTGGCCAGTTCTGTGCCGAAGCCTGTCGGTGAGAAAAAGGCACCAATGCCGGCACCAGCCGCGCGAATGCGTTCGGCCAGATTGCCCTGTGGCACTAGCTCCAGCTCCAGCTTGCCGCTGCGGTAGAGGCCATCAAACACCTGGCTGTCCGCCTGACGCGGAAAGCTGCAAATTATTTTGCGCACCCTGCCCGCCCGCAGCAGCGCTGCCAGGCCGGTCTCGCCGTTGCCTGCGTTGTTGTTGACCACTGTCAGGTCTTTGGCGCCTTGGGCAATCAGGCCGTCTATCAACTCATTGGGAATACCGGCGGTGCCGAAACCGCCTATAAAAATGGTGGCACCGTCTTTAACGTCAGCCAGTGCATCGGCTGTCGAGCGGGCAATTTTGTTAATCATGTCTTTTGTCTTGGTCTCCGGCGACCGTCAACAAAAAACCGCAGCATAAGTGCGCGGTTTTTTGTCGGGTGTTTGTTCTATATTAAAACAAACGAGAGGGCAAAACGCATGGGTTGGCTGGCGGCAAGAAAAAAGCCGTCAAAAAGATGAACTCTGAGTCGCGACTTTTAACGGGCCTGTTGCCGGCCAGGCAGGGAAAGCTGTTCAGGATTTGCGAAAACCGGCCACCAACACAACCGCACCCAGGGCCACGGCACCCAGGCTCAACCATTGGGGAATATTGACCGACTCTTTTTCTTTCACGGTCAATTCAATTGGACCAATTTTGGCCGCTGTGGTGTCTTTGGTAAAGCTGAAGCCACCAGTGAATAAACCGGCCAGCCCGACCAGCATCAGGACTATGCCGGCAATTTTGACTGCATTCATTGAAATCTCCTCGCCGGGTTTGTTGATGGACAGTTACAGTGCGCTGACGATGCCCGGACACACGCCAACACTAACCTCAATGTAAAGGCCAGCAGCTTGCGTCGCTGTAGGACACCATCGGCGTTTTCGTCCGATCCCCGGGAACGATTGCATCGCCTTGCCAGGCACTGGGCTCAGACTGCGTGATAACCTTCGCGCATGTTCACACCTTCGCAAGCCGATGTTCGCCATTTTTTTTGCTCGGTTTACGCCAAAAACAAAGCCAATCAGCCGCTTGAAGCTATTGAAACCATAGCAAGCCAGTGGATGGAAGAGCACCCCGAGTACCACCATGATTTTTCTGACGGCGCGCTTGCGCTGGAGAAAATGTACGACGTGGAAGACGGCAAAACCAACCCTTTTTTGCACCTGTCCATGCATTTGTCGATCAGCGAGCAATGTTCGATTGACCAGCCGCGCGGCATCCGCCAGGCGGTCGAGTTGCTCACAGCAAAACGCGACTCTCTGCATGATGCCCACCACGAGGCCATGGACTGCCTGGGCCAGATGGTCTGGGAAAGCCAACGCGCCGGCCGCCCACCCGACGGCGCAGTTTATATCGACTGCGTGCAGCGGCATGCCACGCGCGATTGAACATCTGCCGCGAACACAAAAAACCCGCCTGATAGCGGGTTTTTTTGGAGACAGAGCGCTACGCGAAGCGAACGAGCGCTGGTGTGGTGTTCAACGGAAGCGGCTTTGCGGCACGGTTTTCAACTCGCCATCCACAGACGAGATGTAGCCAGCCAGGGCTTTGAGTTCTGCATTGGTGTACTGCTTGGCCATGCCGGCCATGATGGCGTTGCCGCGACCGACTTTGGGGTTGTTGTCAACCTTGTAAGCCTTGAGCGCCACAAACAAATAGTCCGCGTGCTGGCCTGCCAGTTTGGGGTAGGAAGGGTCAATCGGCTTGCTGAAATTGGCACCATGGCAAGAAGCGCAATTGGCCTTGCCCAACAACGCCTGGACTTCAGCGCTCGGTTCCCTAACTGGTTTGGCGGGCAACTCGCTACCGGCGACCACACCGCTGGTGCTGTAGTAAGCGGCCAGATCGGCGATATCCTGGTCAGACAGGGTTTCTGCGATGCCGCGCATGCTCGGGTGCTTGCGGTCGCCCTTTTTGTAGGCGCTGAGGGCCGAGCTGATGTATTTGGCGCTTTGTCCGGAAATCATCGGGACTTTATAGACTTCAGGAAAACTGGCCTGGTAGCCTTTGATGCCGTGGCAGCCGATGCACATGGCATTTTTGGTCTCGCCGGCTTTGGCGTCGCCCTTGAGGTCTTCGGCTTGAGCCGTTACCGTCACGAATGAGACAGCTACAGCAAATATCGTGGTGAACAGCTTGATCATTTTTCGCGCACAATTAGATGGAAAGTCAGGTGGGGAGCAGTCTCGCGACAAGCTTCCTATTATATCTGTGCCGATGCCTTGAAGACTCGCAACGCACACAACGACCACCGATACACTTTCAAATTCAACCAAAACGTCACCAACCCGACCTCAGAACCGACTTTAGACCATGAAATTCCAAGGCTCCAAAAACTACGTTGCAACTCAGGATTTGATGCTCGCCGTCAATGCTGCCGCTACCCTCAAAAAGCCTTTGCTGGTCAAGGGTGAGCCCGGCACCGGAAAAACCATGCTGGCTGAAGAAGTGGCTGAAGCGCTGAAGCTGCCCTTGCTGCAGTGGCACATCAAATCCACCACCAAGGCACAACAGGGCCTATATGAATACGATGCGGTGTCGCGCCTGCGCGACTCGCAGCTAGGCACGCTTGATGGGGGCGAAAAAGTCAGGGACATTCACAACTACATCATCAAGGGCGTGCTGTGGCAGGCATTCACGTCAGAAACACCTGTAGCGCTGCTGATTGATGAAATCGACAAGGCCGACATTGAGTTTCCCAATGACCTGCTGAGGGAAATTGACCGCATGGAGTTTTACGTTTACGAGACGCGCGAACTCATCAAGGCCAAACACCGGCCGCTGGTGTTCATCACGTCCAACAATGAAAAAGAGCTGCCTGACGCATTTTTGCGCCGATGCTTTTTTCACTACATCAAATTCCCGGATGCAGACACCATGCGGCAAATTGTGGATGTGCACTTTCCTGACCTGAAAAAAGAGCTGCTAGCCGCCGCCATGAAGACCTTTTACGACGTGCGTAACCTGCCGGGCCTGAAAAAGAAACCTTCGACCAGCGAGCTGCTGGACTGGCTCAAGCTGCTGGTGGCAGAAGATATTCCCCTGGAAGCCCTGCAAAGCAAAGACGACAAGGTCACGGTGCCGCCGCTGGTTGGCGCCCTGCTTAAAAATGAGCAGGACGTGACCCTCTTTGAAAAGCTGGTTTTCATGCAACGCAACAACCGCTAATTCGGAACACCCCAATGAACCAGAGATCATTGCTTGTTGAAGGTTTGTCAGACGCATTTGGCTTTGTTGTGGGTGCGTTGCTGGGCTTTGGCGCTGGCCACTTGCTGGGGCTCAATATTTTTGATCCAGGCTATAGCAACAGCAGCATTTTTGGCATTGTTTTGGTCGGACTGGGCGGTGGTCTGGGCCTGCAAGCTGCGCGGCGCTGGAGAGTCCGACTAAAAGATAAACCCGGCCCTGGAGAGAATTGACCATGGCTTTTGTAGAAGCCGTCACGCTTGAATCGCGCGGCGTGCGTTTGCTGCCCTTGGGCCTTGCGCACGAAGCTGGCCTGAAGGCTGCGGCCAGCGATGGGGAGCTATGGAAACTGCGCGTCACGTCTGTGCCTGAGCCCCACGAGACACGGGCCTACATTGAAACAGCGCTACAAACCAGCAACCGCTTTGCATTTGCAGTCACCGACGCGATTTCTGGCGCGGTGCTCGGCTCGACCAGTTACCACGACATCGTTCCCGCCATACAGCGCGTTGAGATCGGCTACACCTGGTATGCCGCACGCTGCCAGCGCACCCATGTCAACACAACCTGCAAGTTACTGATGCTCACCCACGCATTTGAAACTCTGGGCTGCCAGGTCGTTGGCTGGCGGACCGACAATTTCAACTTTGCGTCGCAGCAAGCCATTGAACGGTTGGGCGCCCGCAAGGATGGGGTGCTGCGTGGCCACGCGATGCGTCGCGATGGCACGATTCGCGACACCGTCATGTACAGCATGCGCTCGGGTGAGTGGCCGGAGGCGAAAGCGCAACTGCTGTATTTGCTGGACAAACCGCGCAACGTATAACAACACCCATACACAAGATGCTGATTGACTTTTTCTACACCCTGCGCTCGGCCAAATTGCCGGTATCTGTCAAAGAATACCTGATGCTGCTTGAAGCATTGCAGGCAGGCGTGGTTGGCCCGAACAGTGGCACACCCGGTGAGGATGGCGAAGCCAGCGAAGGCGCGTACAAGATTGACGATTTCTACTACCTGAGCCGCACGATTTTGGTCAAAGACGAGAAGCACTATGACAAGTTTGACCGGGCCTTTGCCAGCTATTTCAAGGGCGTGGAGATGGTGGCCGACTTCACCAAAGACATTCCACTGGAATGGCTGCGCAAGAACCTGGAGCTGGAGCTGAGCCCCGAAGAAAAAGCAAAGATAGAAAAAATGGGCTGGGACGAACTCATGGAAACCCTGAAGAAGCGTTTCGAGGAACAAAAGGAGCGCCACGAAGGCGGCAGCAAATGGATAGGCACGGGCGGCACCTCACCGTTTGGCGCCAATGGCGTCAATCCGCAGGGCATACGCATTGGCCAGGAGAAAAGCCGCAACAAGAGCGCCGTCAAGGTCTGGGACCAGCGTTCCTACAAAGATTACGACGACACCCAGGAACTTGGTACGCGCAACATCAAGGTGGCGCTGCGCCGCCTGCGTAAATTTGCCCGCCTGGGCAACGTTGAAGAGCTGGACCTGGCGGACACCATCCATTCCACCGCAGCCAACGCGGGCTGGCTGGACATCAAGATGATTCCGGAGCGCCACAACAACGTGAAAGTGCTGCTGTTGATGGACGTGGGCGGCACCATGGACGAGCATATTGGCCGGGTTGAAGAAATGTTTTCAGCCGTCAAGGTGGAGTTCAAGCACCTGGAGTTTTATTACTTTCACAACTGTGTGTATGACTTCATGTGGAAGAACAACCGCCGCCGCTTCAGCGAGAAATTCCCGACCTGGGACATCATCCGCAAGTACAACAAAGACTACAAATTGATCTTTGTCGGTGACGCAACCATGAGCCCCTATGAAATTTTGCAGCCGGGCGGCAGCGTCGAGTACAACAACGAAGAAGCCGGCGCCGAGTGGATGCAGCGCCTGACCAACGCCTTCCCGAAATTTGCATGGATCAACCCCGAGCCGCAAGGCGTCTGGCAATACCGGCAAAGCATCAGCGTCATGCAGCAACTCGTGAACCAGCGCATGTACCCGCTCACCATCAAGGGACTCGAAGATGCAATGCGGCTTTTGTCGAAATAGACTGACACGGTGCACCACAGGCCTTTAGTAAACTCGAGCCGGTGACCCAACCGAGCAACCGCATCACCCGGACAAGCGCCCTGCCCAGGCCCGGTGCCATCTGCCAGGCGCGCGCGCGCCTGGTGTTTATTTCAGCGACGCTGGGCCTGGCAGCGATGTGCCTGCCGCTCCCCAGCCTGGCGCAAATGACTGCACCGTCACCATCTCCACCACCGCAGCTACCCTTGCAGCCTGGCAACGCGTCTGTCCTGGTGTCACCCCTGCCGCCATCCGGTACCCAGCAAACCGCACCACTGGCCTTGCAGCCCCCGCAACAAGTTGCACCCAGCGTGCCGGAGGGTGCAATTGGGCCAGCCACCAGCGCGCCTGAAGTCGCCGCTTTTGACATCAGCGTGCGCACGCCGCCAGGCTTTGCCGACGTGCGGGCAATGCTTGAAACACACTTGGAACTGCAACGTTACCGGGCCGTGACAGACCTGGACGACAACGAGCTGGCCCGCCTGATCGTGCTGGCCGAACGCAATGTGCGCAGCCTAGTCGGCACGCTGGGTTATTTCAGTCCGACAATTCGCATCACCCGCGAGGCATTGAGCAGCCAGCGGCCGACCATTGTGGTGGCGGTCGAACCCGGCGAAGCGACCTTGACGAAAGACGTGAGCCTTCGATTTTCGGGCGCTATTGCCGAATCTGATGCACCGGACGTGCTGGCGCAGCGCCGGGACATCGAGCGCAGCTGGCAGCTGCCGGCGGGCCAGCGCTTCACGCAAGACCGCTGGGACAGCGCCAAAACCCAGGCCTTGCGGCTGCTGACAGCACGTCGCTATCCGGCGGGCAAACTGGCCGACAGCCTGGCCGATATTGACCCGGCAAGCCACAGCGCCCAATTGACGGCCACACTTGAATCCGGGCCGCTCTACCGTTTGGGCAACATTGCCGTTACGGGCGCGGCGCGTTACAACCCGGTGCTGGTGCCGCGTCTGGCCCGCTTGACGCCCGGCGCTGTCTATGACCAGAAGGAGCTGGTGGAAGCCCAGCAGCGCATTGCGTCCAGCGGCTATTTTGATTCTGCCTATGTGTTTGTAGACCCCACGCCAGAAGCCGGTACGGTTGATCCACAGGCCATACCGGTGCAGGTGCAGGTGCGCGAGGCCAAGTTGCAAAAAGTCATTTTCGGCGTAGGCGTGACCACTGACAGCGGGCTGCGGGCCTCGCTGGAGCACACCCACAACCGCGTGCCCGGCACCGACTGGCGTGCCGTGACCAAACTGCAGCTGGAGAAAAAATCGCCCTTCGCCCAGACGGAGTGGACCGCACTGCCTGACGAAGCCAACTGGCGCTGGGTCGCCCTGGCCCGGGCGGAACGGCTGGACGACGGCGCATTGATCACCCAAGGTCAGCGCCTGCGTTTTGGCCGTACCCAGTCTGGTGAGCGCATAGACCGCAATATTTACCTGCAGTACAGCCGGGCGCAAGTTCATGGTTCGGGCACTGTGGGCAGCACCGCCGTAGATACAGGCGATGGTTCCACCCTGAGTGCCAATTACGTCTGGACTGGCCGTTATTTCGACAGCCTGCCCTTTCCCGGTAGCGGCTATGGTCTGGGGCTGGAGCTCGGCGGCGGCACCACGCTGAGCGACAAACGCGCGCCCTACCTGCGGTCGGTTGGGCGCTGGCTGGGCATTCATACCCTCACGCAGGGCCGCATTGCCATGCGCATGGAAGCCGGTGCCGTGCTGGCACGCGGCAGCGCCCGCATCCCCGCAACCGAGCTGTTTCGCACCGGCGGCGACAGCTCGGTACGCGGCTATGGGCTGCGTGACATTGGCATACCGCTGGCCAATACCCCCGGCGCGATCGGTCCGGGCCATTACATGGGCGTTGGCAGCGTCGAATGGCAGCGCCCGATTCGCAGCAGCAATGGCCTGCTCACCGAGTGGGAAAACACCTTCTTTATCGACGCGGGGGGGGTGGCGGACCGAGCCAAAGACGTACGCCTTGCGGTGGGCGTAGGCACCGGCGTACGATGGAAAAGCCCGATTGGACCGCTGCAGATTGATTTGGCCTATGGCGTCAAGGCCCGGCAATTGCGCCTGCACACCAGCGTGGGCTTTGTCTTTTGATGGTCACGCCCCTGCCCGGCCCGGACGAAGGCTTAGGGCCGCTGGCCGTACGCCCGGTGCGACACACGCAATCCAGGCTGTTTAAGCAATACTTTAGGGCTTTTCGGCAATTTTTATATGGGCTTATAGCTATTATTTTTATAGCAATTGGTGCATTGTGGTGGTGGGCAGGTACAGACGACTCGCTGGCGCAAGCGGTGCGGCTGGGCCAAACATGCTGCGGTCAGCCCCTGCAAACGCTGACGGTTGAGCAAGCCCACGGCGCGCTGCGTTCAGGCGGTAGCCTGGGGCGCGTGCGATGGCAGAAGGACGGGCTGACAGTAGAGGCGCGCGGCGTCAAGCTGGCCTGGCAGCCCTGGGCACTGCTGAGCGGCACGCTGCATCTGGACCACTTGAGATTTGACAGCCTGCAGATAGAAGACCTGCGCCCTTCGCCAGCATCAGGCCCGCCCGCTGCACTGGGCCTGCCGCTGCGGGTGACATTGGCGACCTTTTCAGTTGGCGCGCTGCAGTGGCAGGGTCCGACGCCAGGGGCTGCGTTTTCTGCATCGGATATTGCGGGCCGCTACGCGTTCAATGGCCTGCAGCACGCGTTAAACCTGACAAGTGCGCGAATTGCCAGTGGCAATTACAGTGGTGGCGCAACTTTGACAGCCCGCAGCCCCCTGCACCTGAAGGCGGACATGAAGGGCACCGTTACCGTTATCGTCCCCATGGCGCAGAACGCCAGCAAAAAACAGACGCCGCCGCCCGCACCCGTTTCACTCTCATTTGAAGCTGTGGCGGCTGGCCCTTTGCATACGCTTCAAGTCAACGCTGCTTTGCGACTGGCCACCCGCACGGACCAGCCAACGCAGCCCCGCGCAGCGCTTACTGCCACCCTCACGCCGTGGGCCGCGCAAGCTGTTGCTGGCCTCGACGCCGATTTTCAGGACCTGGACATCGCCGCCTTTTGGGCAGACGCGCCACGTACCCTGCTGACAGGCCATGCCAGGGCGCGGCCACTCGAAAGCACACCTGCCAGCACGCCACCAGCGCGGGCCGGGGATTTGCAGGCGCAACTGCAGGTAACCAATCGCCTGGCAGGCCCTCTGGACCAGCAACGATTACCGCTTGAAAGGCTCGACGCGACGGGGCAATGGCGACAAGGCATGGGCATTGTTCGCACGCTCAAGGCGCTGGGCGCCGGGGGCGAGCTGATTGCCAGCGGCGAGTGGGCCGACAGTGCCGCAGTTGCTTCAGACGCTGCAAGCAACAACGGCGCGGTTAAAACCCCGCCCGCAGCGCAAGGCTGGAAGCTGCAGGCCACACTCAAAAACATCAACCCCGCACAGGTGCATAGCCAGCTTGCCCCGCTGCCGCTCAATGGCCAGGCGGCGGTACGAAGCCAAGGCGCAGCCATTGGGTTTGACGCCAGCCTCGCAGCGTCCAGAGCCAGCCTTCCATCCGAAAAAATACCGGTAGGGCGCTCCGCAAACCTGCTGAGCCAGCTGCGCCTGCAAAGCGCCAGTGCCACCGGCAGCTGGCGCAGCACGCCGGTCGGCGCTACGCTGGTGTTGTCAGCCTTGAAAGTGCAAAGTGACGACGCCGAACTGAGCGGCCAGCTAGAAGCCCAGCTGGACCCCCACTATGCAGCGCGCGGCGGCCAAGGCACGCTGCTGCTGACGGCCCCCGGAGTAGACGCCAAGCTGGCCGGGGAGCTGCGCCAGGCCAGTGGCGCAGGCAACCTGAGCATCAACGGCAGGGACACCGCAAAAGCTTTGCGTTGGCTGCAAAAAATCCCTGGCCTGCCAGCCTCGCTTCAAAACGCCACAGCCACCGGCAGCGCCGAGCTCACGGCCCGCTGGCAAGGCGGCTGGCAAGACCCGAGCCTGCAAGCGAAGCTGGCATTGCCTGCGCTGGACTGGCGTACGGCGGCCAGCGTTGCGGCCACCACCACCACCACCACTTTACCGTCACCGTCAACCTCATCTACAACTACTGCCCCCACAAGCGCGCCGGTATTGAAGTTTCGCGCTTTGCAGGCCACGCTGTCTGGGCGGCTGCGGCAAGCTCAGATCAGCGCCGAAGGCCGCCTTGAATCTGGCGAGCAGCGCTACACCCTGCAGCTAGCAGCAGATGCCGGTCGCACAGAGGCCAGCGTGCAAAAGGCAATGCAAAGCGCTCCCGGCTGGCAAGGCGTCCTCAAGCAACTCAAGCTGACCGCCGCAGACCCCGCCTTAGGTAACGGCGCGTGGCAGCTGGCCACCCGTGGCCCGGTGACCTTCAACTGGACGCCCAGCACCCCCGTGGGGCTGGCAAGTTCAACCGCTGGCCAGGTCAAAACTGGCGCTGCAGGCGGTTTTGCTGGCGGCACGTTTGAAACCAGTGCCGGAGAAGCCGTGTTGGTTGCACCTTCCATCACTGTTTCTTCACTAGGCGCGCCACCGGTCACGTCTCCGGTCACGTCATCAGTGACGCCACCCATCACGGCCAGCGCAGCCAGCGCCGTGCTCAGCTGGCAACCGGTGCGCTGGCGGCCCGGCGAATTCAGCAGCGCCGGCAAGCTCACCGGTTTGCCGATGGCCTGGCTAAGCTTGCTGGCAGGCCCGCAAATGGCCAGCCTGGGTTTGTCAGGCAACCTGGTGTTTGATGCCGACTGGGATGCCAGGCTGACCGACACCTTGCGCCTCAAAGCCAGCCTGGCACGGAGCAGCGGCGACATCACGCTGCAGGCCGAAGCCGCGCAGGTCGGCGCAGCGCGCATAGCCGCTGGTGTGAAGCAGGCCCGCCTGAGTCTGGAGAGCGCGGGCAGCGACGTGACGCTGGCCCTGCGCTGGGACAGCGAACGTGCCGGCAGCGCCGAAGGCCAGCTCAAAACCAGTTTGACGCGCGTAACCGGTGCCGCCTCAAGCACCGAAAGCGACCTTGCGTTGGGCGGCTGGGTCTGGCCTGCGAATGCGCCCCTGGCGGGCCAGCTGCGCGCCCAGCTGCCGCGCATTGGCGTATGGTCGGCACTGGCCCCGCCGGGCTGGCGGATTCGCGGGTCACTGGGCGCCAACATTGCTATCCAAGGGACCCGCGCCGCGCCGCAACTCACAGGCGAGCTGCAGGCCAACGACCTGGCCCTGCGGTCGGTGGTGGACGGCATCGAGTTTGGCAATGGACGCTTGCGCGCGCAACTCGACGGCACCCGCATGGTCATCCAGGACTTCACGCTGTATGGCGCAGGCCCCAAGGGTGCTGGCGGCACGCTGACCGCCCAGGGCGAGGCTCTCTGGCAAGACGGCCAGCCCCGCGTGGCAGTGAGCGCCCGGCTGGAGCGCCTGCGCGCCAGCCTGCGCACCGACCGGAAAATCACCCTGTCCGGCGACCTGCAGGCCAAGCTGGAGGGAAAGCTGACGCAATTCAGCGGCCAATTAAAAGTCGACCAGGCCCGCATTGTGCTGCCCGAAGAAAGCACGCCAGCACTCGGCGACGACGTGATCGTTCGCAGCCAGACTGGCAGCACCCGCGGGGCCTTACCCGACACAAAAACAGCTGCTGCGCAGGCTGCCCCAGCCAAGGAAAGCCGTCACACCCTCCAGCTTAACGTTGCGCTTGATATGGGTCAGGACTTTCGCGTGCAAGGAAAAGGCATGGACACGCTGGTGCGCGGCACGCTAGCCCTGAGCGGCACTTCACTGACCGAGCCGCGTCTGGTGGGCAACGTCAGCACCTTCGGCGGCGAGTACCGCGCGTACGGCCAGCGGCTTGACATAGAACAAGGTCTGCTGCGCTTTACGGGCGCCATCGACAACCCGACACTCGACGTTCTGGCGATTCGCCCCAACCTTTCGCAGCGCGTCGGCGTGCAAATCCTCGGCACCGCCCTGCTGCCGCGCGTGCGCCTGTATGCAGAACCCGAGTTGCCAGACGCTGAAAAGCTGTCCTGGCTGGTGCTGGGCCGGTCTTCAAGCACCGGCGGCGGTGAAGCCGCGCTGCTGCAGCAGGCCGCCCTGGCGCTGTTTGGCAACAAAGCCGGCGGCATGTCTGGCGGTTTGGCGGCCTCGCTGGGGCTGGACGATTTATCGTTTCGCGGCGCATCCAGTAATGCCGACGGCAGCACCAGCCAAAGCGCCGTGACGCTGGGCAAACGCTTTTCGCGCAATTTTTACGCGTCTTATGAACGCACCATTTCAGGCGCATTGGGCACGCTGTACATTTTTTATGACCTGTCGCAACGCTTCACCGTGCGCGCGCAGGCCGGCCAGCAAAGCGCGGTTGACCTGATTTTCACGCTGCCATACGACTGATGCACCGTTGCCGGCGCGAGTCAAAGCGCTAAACACCCGAGTAGCCGCCCAGGCAACCGGCGCTTATGATGATTGCCAGGGTACAGCATGACGCTCCCCATCCGCAGGCGATACCCCTGTCTGCATGGCTTTTTTTACGCCCCGGTACCGGTTGAAAACTGTGCAGCGTGCAACACATCAAGGTTAAAAAATGAAAGTTTTGATCGCGCGGTTCAACCACGAAACCAACACATTCTCACCGGTGCCCACGCCGTTGGAAGCCTTTTCACCGACTTATGGCGAGCAGGCTTACCTTGAGAACCTGGGCATGCGCACAGCCATGGCCGCCTTCATCGATGCCGCACGCGACGCCGGCGCCACTCTGGTCACACCGGTGTCCGCCACAGCCAACCCCAGCGGTCCGGTGCAGGCTGCGGCCTACGAGGCACTTGCCGGCCGCATCGTGGACGCCGCACCAGGCTGCGATGCGATTTTTCTCGACCTACACGGCGCCATGGTGGCCGAAAACAGTGTTGATGGCGAAGGCGACCTGCTGGCACGCGTGCGCGCCGCGGCCCCCGGTGTGCCAATTGGCGTTGCCCTGGATTTGCACGGCAACATCACGCAAAAAATGATCGATAACGCCGATGTCATGGTGGGCTTTAAAACCTACCCCCATGTGGACATGTACGAGACCGGACAACACGTTGCCCGCCTGTTAATGGCCATGCTCAGCGGCCAAGCGCATTTTTCTGTTCGCTGGCATCGGCTGCCTTTGATGAGCCACACCCTGCGCAGCACCACCCTGAACGGCGCCATGCAGCGCGCTGTACAGGCGGCTAGTGCGGCAGAGGCTGAAGGCCTGCCAGCGGTCACTGTTTTCGCCGGTTTTTCCCTGGCCGACATTGAAGCGCCCTGCGTCAGCGTCGTAGTCACCGGTGCGTCGAGCGCCGAAGGCGAGGCCGCCGCGCAAGCCGTTGCAGACCGGATCGCAGCGCAAATATGGACCGAGCGGGCCGCATTTGTGTACACCAGCGAACCGTTGGCAGCATCGCTAGACCGGGCGCAAGCCTTGGCAGAAAACGCCAAACGGCCCGTGCTTTTGCTGGACCACAGCGACAACTGCATGTCAGGCGGCACCTGCGACACGATGGATGTGCTGCAGGCTGCGCTGGCACGGGGACTGCGGGACATCACAGTTGGTCCTTTGTGTGACGCCGAGGCGGTTCAAACCCTGATCGAAGCGGGTATCGGTGCCAGCGTGACCTTGGCCCTGGGTAACAAGGTGCCACTGACACAGCTCGGCATTACCAAGCAGCCCCTGCAAGTCAGTGGTCGGGTGCTTGCCATCAGCGACGGGGCCTACACCGCCACGGGACCGATCTACACCGGGCAACGCTGCCACATGGGGCGCACCGTATTGTTGGACATTGGTGACGCGCAAATCATCGTGACCGAGCGCCCGCATGAACCGTTCGACATCGGCGTGTTCCAGTGCGTCGGGCTGGCACCTGCCGCGCACCGTTTTCTGTTGCTCAAATCACGCATGTACTGCCGACCCGTCTTTGAGCCCCTGTGCCACGCAACCGTCGAATGCGACAGCCCTGGGGTTACCAGTTCGGACTACACGCTGTTCCCGTTCAAGCAAGTCAGGCACCCGGTGTTCCCGCTGGATCTGCTCTAAAGCTTGCCCGCGACGCACCATTACGCAGGGCATCACCTTGCCTGGCGCGCTGGCTGGGCGCGGCCATTACAATCCGAAGCTTGCGTGGGTTAGTAGCCGCCGCCGCAGGCGTAAAAATTCCCCAAGCCGCCATAGTTCAATGGATAGAACGAGTGCCTCCTAAGCGCTAGATACAGGTTCGATTCCTGTTGGTGGTACCAGCCAGCCGCTATTTTTTTCATAGCTGCTTATGCTTATAAATACTGGACAAGGCGCATAAAAGTGTTTGAGATTACGGGTGCTTGACCTTACACGCCCCAGCTGTCGCCCAAAGCCTGGACTTGCTCCAGCACCAGCTCAACCGCCGCGTCCTGGTGATCTGGCGGGTATTTATATTTGCGAAGAATGCGTTTAACCATCAAGCGCAGCTTGGCCTGCACGCTCTCCCGCGCTGACCAGTCAACGCTCAAATTCTTGCGCAAGCTTTCCGTCAATTCATGTGCAATCTTTTTCAGCGTGTCGTCCGTCAACTCGCGCACGGCAGATTCGTTTTCGATCAATGCGTAATAAAACCGCACCTCGTCTTCCGTCAGCCCCAGCTTTTCGCCCTGCAAAGACGCTTCCCGGAACTTCTTCGCCATCTGGATCAGCTCTTCCATCACCTGCGCGGTTTCTATCGACCGGTTCTGGTAACGCTGGATAACATTGGACAGCATTTCTGAAAACTTCCGGTCCTGCACGATGCTGCCTGCAAACCGGCTTTTGATCTCGCCCTGCAGCAGGCGCTCCAGCAATTCAACCGCCAGATTGCGCTCGGGCAAATCTCTAACCTGCGCCAGAAATTCATCGTCCAGCAAACCGATATTGGGTTTGTCCAGGCCGACGGCATCAAAAATATCGACCACGCTTTCAGACACCACAGCCGAGCTGATGATTTGCCGTATGGCCAGCTCGCGCTGCTCATCGGTGCGCTTCTTCGCCGTCAGCTCTTTCTTTGTCAAAATGACTTTCACCCCCTGCAAAAACGCGACTTCTTCACGCACCGCTTTGGCCTCGTCCAGCGTGCAGCACAAGGTAAAGGCTTGGCTCATGGCCAAGGCGTTGTCGGCAAAGCGTTTCTTACCGTCACGTGTTTTGCCAGTGACCAAGCCCAGCACGTGGTTGGCAGCGCCTGCCAGTGTTTTGTGACCGCCGGTTAAAAAGCCGCTGTAGTCAAAACCGTGCAGCATAGCGCGCAGCACGTCCATCTTTTCCAGCAACACACTGAAGGCCTCGTGCGCATCAACGGTCGGCCTGCCGCGCCCGTGGCTGGCGGTGTATTCCTTCATGGCCAATTTCAGCTCGTTACCAATGCCGATGTAGTCCACCACCAGGCCGCCCTGCTTGTCTTTAAACACGCGGTTAACCCGCGCAATGGCCTGCATCAGGTTGTGGCCCTTCATGGGTTTGTCCACATACAGCGTGTGCACGCACGGCGCGTCAAAACCCGTCAGCCACATGTCCCGCACGATGACCATGCGCAGCGGGTCAGCCGAGTCTTTGAAGCGCTTTTCCAAGCGCTTTTTAACTTGTGCGCTGTAGATGTGCGGGCGCAACAGGGCTTTGTCGCTGGCTGATCCTGTCATCACAATTTTTATCGCACCTTTTTCAGGGTCAGTGTCATGCCAGTCGGGCCGCAGGGCAATGATCTCGTTGTACAGATGCGCACAAATGTCGCGGCTCATAGCCACCACCAT
>JANXTM010000160.1 GCA_025352405.1 Polaromonas sp. | reverse complement strand
TTCACGCCCAACCGCACGTTTAAAAACGACCCGCGCGTTTTTGTGGCGGCCGATGGTATGCACTTCACCACGCATGATGGCAAGCAGGTGCTCGACGGTATCTCCAGCCTGTGGTGCGTGGGTGCAGGGCACAACCGCAAGCCGATCAATGAAGCGATCAAAAAGCAGCTGGACACGCTTGACTACGCCACTGCGTTCCAAGCCAGCAACGACCAGGCCTTCAAAGCTGCTGAAATGATTGCCAACATGGCGCCTGGCGATTTGAACAAGGTGTTGTTTTGCAATTCAGGCTCGGAGGCGGCAGACACCTCCATGAAGGTCGCACTGGCCTACCACCGCGCCCGCGGCGAGGGCCACCGCACTGTGTTCATTGGCCGCGAACGTGGCTACCACGGCGTCGGTTTTGGCGGCATGAGCATAGGCGGCATTCCGGCCAACCGAAAGGTGTACAGCACGGCTCTGCTGCCGCGCGTGGACCACATGCGCTTTATCCATGATCCCGTGAACCATGCCTACATCCATGGTGAAGAACCGGTTTGGCAGGAAGACATCCTGTTGGAGCTTGAAAACCGCATTTTGCCGCTGCACGATCCCAGCAACATTGCCGCCGTGATGGTCGAGCCAGTAGCGGGCAGTGCGGGTTGGTACCTGCCGCCCAAGGGCTACCTGAAGCGGCTGCGCGAGATTTGCGACAAGCACGGTATTTTGTTGATTTTTGACGAGGTCATCACCGGTTTTGGCCGCATGGGCACCAATTTCGGGGCTGACTACTACGGCGTGGTGCCGGACATGCTCAACTTTGCCAAGTGCGTGACTAACGGCGTGATCCCGCTGGGCGGCGTGATCTGCTCAGACCGCAT
Source organism: Polaromonas sp. (assembly GCA_025352405.1). Lineage (GTDB taxonomy): Bacteria > Pseudomonadota > Gammaproteobacteria > Burkholderiales > Burkholderiaceae_C > Polaromonas. Next base: position 1,892 of record JANXTM010000160.1, on the reverse strand, counting down.
TTACGACAGCATGATGCACGCCAACGCCGGCGCACCCGAGCACGCCATCGAGTTTTTTCACGGCTACACCTATTCCGGCCACCCGGTGGCCTGCGCCGCGGCCATGGCCACGCTCAAGCTGTTCAAGGAAGACAACTTGTTCGAACGTGCCGGCCAAATGGGCCAGGTGCTGGGCGATGCGCTGCACAGCGGACTCAAGGGTCTGCCTAATGTGGTGGGCATCCGCTCGCTGGGCCTGGCCGGCGCGGTAGAGTTGTCATCCATTCCCGGAGCGCCAGGCAAGCGCGCCTACGACATCTTTATGGACTGTTTTCACCACGGCGTGCTGGTGCGACCGGCCGCAGAGAATATTGTGGTGTGCCCGCCGTATATCGTCGAGAAAGCGCACATTGAGCGCATCGTGAATGTGGTGGCAGATGCGATTCGCAGGCATGCTTGAGGCCTCAAATGAGGCTAAACGGCAGCAAATACAGGGACCTGCTGCTGTTTAATAAATAGCAAACCGATTGACAGTAGCCGCAGCCTCAGTTCAGGGTTTGACATCAGCCGCCGGGCTGCCCTTGCCGTCAAACTGCTTACGCAAGCCCACGCAGTAATCTTGTTCGGGCAGCGCCGGCGTTGCCCAGACCATATCCGATGCACTGGCCTGGTCGCCCGCGTCCGGCCCGGCGCGCAAGCGGATGACCTTGACGGTGAGGTCTGAAGGCAGGTGTTGCGGTACCCCCAGAAAGCGGTCAGCGTGGCCATTGCCCGACAGCAACACCACCACCTTACCCGGCACTGCCGCCTGGCTCAGAGTGGTGGCCATGCTGATGTCTTTGGCAACCTGAATACGCGTCATGGGCGTGATCTGGGTCTCTGGCAACAAGTTGCAGTGGCCTGTGCGTATCAATTGCTGCTGTGCTTTCAGTGCCGGTCCAGGTAGCGCTGCATCGAGCCGGCTGTCACCCATGCTGTCCTGCATCCGGGCGCGCGGCAGGTTCGCGCCCAACACCGGCACCCCGGCGCGTACGGCAGTCATCACTGCCGGGCCATAAGCCGACCAAGGCCAGCTGTCGTCGTGCCAACGCAGTGCCAGCCGCACCCGCTCGTCGTTCGAGCTAGGATGCAGTGTCGCCGTGCTGGTACCGATATCGGCCATTTCCAGCGCGACCGCGGCCAGCACGCCGCGCTGGGCCAGGTTGGCAAGCACCTGCTGCTCGATTTGCTGGTGTTCTGCAGCGTCGTGCTGTTCGCCGATGAGCAGCACGTCGACGGGCAGCAGTTTGTCGAGCCGGGCAGCGGTGTCAACGGCTGCCTGGCCTGCCAGCAGCGGGATGATAGGCGCTTCCGGGCGGCCGGCGCAGGCGCCGACCAGCGCTGCGGCCGTCATGCACAGCGCCAGGCGCAGCGCTTTATATAGCGGAGGAGGTGATGAACGGGTGCGCATCAATGGATACTAATGCTTTCTACTCTTTCCCACACTGCCCCATGGATTCGAAACCTGCCCGCGTGGCGCTGACGCTGCTGCTTGCCCTGGCTGCGGCCGGTTTGTGTGTTTCTCTGCGAACACCGCTGCCCTGGATGATTGGGCCACTGCTGGCCACCGCCGTGGTGTCCATGGGCAGCAACGTGACGTACAGCTGGACGCCGCTGCGCAACGCCGGGCAGTGGGTCATTGGCTGCGCGCTGGGGCTGTACTTCACCCCGCAGGTAGTGGCGCTGGTGGTCGGGCTGTGGTGGGCGATTGCACTGAACATCGTCTGGGCGCTGGTGTTGGGTCTGGGCTTTGGCGCCTGGCTGCACCGTGTGCACTTTGGTCCGGGGCCGTTTCACGTGGCCGGGTTGTCACGCATCACCACCTACTTTGCCGCGCCGATTGGTGCGGCGTCTGAAATGACGTTGATGGCCGA
>JANXTM010000127.1 GCA_025352405.1 Polaromonas sp. | reverse complement strand
GCTCAATACCGGCTGACTGCAGCAAAAACACAAACGAAGAGGCCGAGCCATCCAGAATGGGAACTTCTTCAGCCGTGATGTCGACGTAAAGGTTGTCAATGCCCAAGCCTGCACAGGCAGACATCAGGTGTTCAACCGTGTGCACCTTGACGCTACCGTTCGAGATGGTCGATGCCAGCCGGGTGTCGGTGACAGCCAGTGCAGAAATGACAATATCGACCGGATGCGGCAAATCGACCCGGCGGAAAACGATGCCGGTGTCAGGTGCTGCCGGCCGAAGGGTCAACTCGACACGCTGGCCACTGTGCAGGCCGACACCCACCGCTTTGGTCAGGGATTTAAGGGTTCTTTGAGCAAGCATGCCAGCATTTTAATTTGCAAGGCGTTGCCGCGAACGGAAAAGGGATTAATGGGCCGGAAAGCGTAGCGAGCAGCCCGAGGTCGGGTCGAGGAGCGGAGCCGTACTACCGTACGGTGAGCACCACAGGCGCGAGATCGGGTTGTGCAGTAGCTTTACGCCCATTAATCGGCTTGTTTGCGCAGAAAGGCGGGTATCTCGAAGTCATCCATACCCCCCGACGACAGCGCATCCACCTTGGCCGCTGCCTGCACCCGGTTGGTACGCCACACGCTGGGCTTGTCCATGCTGCCGTAGTCTGGCTGGGACGAACCCATGGACGGATGACCTACGCTGTGCATGCCAGACATACCTGATACGGCGTTCAATGTGGGCACATTGAACGGCACGTTGTCTGTGCCGGTGCGCAGTACCTGCAGCGGCGGCGCATGGCGGCGCACGCCCTGGCGGCTGAGGCCGGTGGCCACCACGGTCACGCGGATGTCGTCGCCGAGCTCGTTGTCATATGCCGTGCCATAAATCACATGTGCATCGGGCGATGCATAAGCGCGAATGGTGTTCATGGCGAGTTGGGATTCCTTCAACTTCAGGGAACCCTTGGCAGCGGTGATCAACACCAGCACACCCTTGGCGCCTGACAGGTCAATGCCTTCAAGCAACGGGCAGGCCACGGCCTGCTCGGCAGCAATGCGGGCGCGGTCTGGGCCACTGGCCTTGGCTGTACCCATCATGGCTTTGCCGGGCTCACCCATCACCGTGCGCACATCTTCAAAGTCGACGTTGATGTCGCCTGGCACATTGATGATCTCGGCAATGCCGCCCACAGCGTTTTTCAGAACGTCGTTGGCATGGCTAAAAGCCTGCTCTTGCGTCACATCGTCGCCCAGAACCTCAAGCAGTTTTTCGTTGAGTACGACGATCAGTGAATCAACATTGGCTTCCAGCTCCGCCAAGCCCAGATCAGCATTGGTCATGCGGCGACCGCCTTCAAACTCGAATGGCTTGGTCACCACGCCCACCGTCAAAATACCCATCTCTTTGGCAATGCGGGCAATCACCGGTGCTGCACCGGTGCCAGTGCCGCCACCCATACCGGCAGTGATGAAGAGCATGTGCGCACCGGCGATGGCGCTGCGAATGTCGTCCACGGCCAGTTCGGCCGCTTCACGCCCCCTGTCAGGCTTGCTGCCCGCACCCAGGCCTGTGCCGCCCAATTGAATGGTCTTGTGTGCAGCGCCGCGGCTGAGTGCCTGCGCGTCAGTGTTGGCGCAGATGAACTCGACGCCCTGAACGCCGCAGTCAATCATGTGTCCGACGGCATTGCCGCCGCCGCCACCGACACCAATCACTTTGATTTGTGTGCCCTGGTTGAACTCTTCAATTTCAATCATTTCGATGCTCATTTGGAGCCTCCTGTTTTAATAAGTTTGCAGTTGCTAAAATTTTTAAAGCTCAACGGAATTGTGAAATGTTTCATGAGGGCGGGTCAGCGCCTCCTGACCTGGTGCATCGTGGTGCTGCGCAGATAAAAACGTAGAGTTTTTTCATCAAAAGTTCCCCACAAACCAGTCTTTGACCCGTCCGAAAGCGTTGTGCACACTCCCGGCTTTTTGCGACACCTTGTAGCCGCGCATGCGCGCCAGCCGGGCCTCTTCGAGCAGGCCCATGACGGTTGCCGCTCTGGCCTGCGCGACCATGTCAGACAATGCGCTGGAGTAGCGCGGTATGCCGCGCCGCACTGGCTTCAGAAAAATGTCCTCGCCGAGTTCGACCATGCCGGGCATCACCGCACTGCCGCCCGTGATCACAATGCCGGACGACAGCACTTCCTCGTAACCAGACTCGCGAATGACTTGCTGAACCAGGGAGAAAATTTCCTCAATGCGTGGTTCAATCACGCCGGCCAGGGCTTGCTGGCTAAGCATGCGCGGGGCACGATCTCCCAGCCCGGGGACTTCAACCTGGGCATCGGGATTGGCAAGCAATTGTTTTGCAAAACCGTTGGAGACCTTGATGTCTTCGGCGTCTTTGGTGGGGGTGCGCAGTGCCATCGCAATGTCACTGGTGATCAGGTCGCCAGCAATCGGAATGACAGCGGTATGCCTGATCGCGCCACCGGTAAAAATCGCCACGTCTGTGGTGCCCGCACCAATGTCCACCAGTGCCACACCCAGCTCCTGCTCGTCCTGGGTCAGCACGGCCAGGCTGGACGCCAGCGGATTCAGCATCAGCTGATCGACTTCAAGTCCGCAGCGGCGCACGCACTTGATGATGTTTTCCGCTGCACTTTGCGCGCCGGTGACGATGTGAACCTTGGCCTCGAGCCGAATGCCGCTCATGCCTATGGGTTCGCGTACATCCTGCCCGTCAATCACGAACTCCTGGGGTTCGACCAGCAGCAAGCGCTGGTCAGTCGAAATGTTGATGGCCTTGGCAGTTTCAATCACGCGGGCCACATCAGCCTGAGTGACCTCCTTGTCCTTGACGGCCACCATGCCACTGGAGTTGATGCCGCGAATATGGCTGCCAGTGATGCCGGTGTAGACCCGCGCTATCTTGCAGTCGGCCATCAGCTCAGCCTCTTTCAAGGCCTGCTGAATGCTTTGCACCGTGGCGTCTATGTTGACCACCACACCGCGCTTGAGGCCGTTACTGGCAGCAATACCCAGGCCTGCCAGCTTGAGTACTCCACCGGGCAGCACCTCAGCGACCACAGCCATGACTTTGCTGGTTCCAATATCCAAACCCACTACCAGGTCTTTGTATTCTTTGGCCATCGTTTTACCTTTTCACTTTTCCGTCGGTTTTGTCCCCGGGATTGACCGTAGTGACACCTCTTAACTTGAGCGCGTAGCCATTGCCATAGCGCAGGTCGGCTGACTCCAGGTTACGGCCGTAGCGCGAAAACACCTGAGTCAGCGTTGCCAAAAATCTCTGGGTTCTCGCACTTACTTCGTCGATCGCTCCGTGGCCCAGCTCAATGGCTGCGCCGCTGTCAAGCCGCACGCGCCAGCTGCCCTGGCTGGTGAGTTCAAGCCGCTCCAACGTGGTGTCGAGTTTTTCAAATAGTGGTGACAGCGCGTGGTAGGCATGAAGCACCAACAGCGCCTGCCCTGGTGGGCCATTAAGTTGGGGCAACTCGTCGGCCTCTACTTCGCCCTGATTAGCTTCAAACACTTCACCGAAGTTGTTCAACAGTCGGGTGTCGCCGTCAGGGCCCCAGTACGCAACGGCTTGATGTTCTTGCAAAACCACCTTTAGCCGATTGGGGAATTGCCTTTGCACTACCGCCCTGCGTACCCAGGGCACCGACTCAAAAACAGCACGGGCTCGCCCCATATCCAGCGTGAAGAAATTCCCGTCAAGGCGCGGTGCAACGTTGGCACGCAGCGTCACAGCATTGTTGTGACTGACATCTCCCTGCACACTGATGGCACTGAGGTTGAACAGGCTCTGGCGTACCAACCAGGACCCGCTAAGCACCAGCACCATGGCCAGGAACGCCAGAACAAACACCACCGACAAGCCGTTCATGAGCCTGACGTCTGGCGGATATAACGCTGACATTGGCACTGGCAGTGGCAGGGTGCGTCTCAAGCGGCGGCTCCTGTGTTGCCCGGGGTTTGCGCCTGGGCAGGCCTGGCGTGTTCCAGCGCGGCGGTCTTCAGTATCTCCAGGCAAAGGTCTTCGTAAGTCAGGCCTGCAGCGCGCGCAGACATCGGCACCAGCGAATGCCCCGTCATGCCGGGAGAAGTGTTGACCTCCAGCAAAAAGGGCTGGCGGGTAAGCTTGTCAATCATCACATCGGCGCGGGCCCAGCCGCGGCAGCCCAGCGTACGGTAAGCCTTGAGCACCAGGGCCTGAATCGCAGCCTCTTCGCCTTGGGGAAGTCCGCAAGGCACTAGGTACTGGGTGGTGTTGGTGAAGTATTTGTTCTGGTAGTCGTAGTTGCCGTCTGGTGCGACGATGCAGATCACGGGCAGCGCATGGGCCTCGCTACCAGTGCCCAGCACCGGGCAGGTCACTTCGTCACCACGAATGAACTGCTCGCAAAGAATATCCGCATCCAGTTGGGCGGCTTTTTCTACCGCCAACGCCATATCAGCATGCGCCGTGACCTTGGTCAGGCCAATTGAAGATCCTTCGCGCGCGGGTTTGACAATCAAGGGCAAGCCGAGGGTATCGGCAGCCGCCTCGACGTCTGCGCTGCTGTAGCGTCCCCGGCGCAGCAGCACATAACGAGGGGTGGGCAAGCCCTCGGACAGCAGCACGCGCTTGGTCATGACCTTATCAATAGCTAGGCTGGAGGCCAACACGCCCGAGCCGGTATACGGAATGCCCAGCAGCTCCAGTGCGCCCTGCACCGTGCCGTCTTCACCGAAGCGGCCATGCAGTGCGATGAAGCAGCGTTCAAACCCGTCTGTTTTCAGCTGGCTGATATCGCGTTCTGCGGGATCAAACGCATGCGCATCAATGCTGCGGGAGATCAAAGCCTGCAACACACCCTGGCCAGACATGAGGGAGATCTCCCGCTCTGCGGAGTAACCCCCCATAAGCACCGCAACTTTTCCAAAGTTTGGGAAATTTTGGCTCATGCGGCGACCTCTGCCTGGACTGCATGCTCACTAATTTGTAGCATATCAATTACCTTTTGCGGCACGCTGCCAATGGTCCCTGCCCCCATGCACACCACCACATCGCTCGCCAGTACGTTGTCAAAAATGGCTTGCGGCATAAGCTCAATCGCATCCACAAAGATGGGTTCAATCTTGCCACCCACGCGTAGTGCGCGCGCCAGCGACCGTCCGTCTGCCGCCACGATAGGCGCTTCGCCTGCGGCATAGACCTCCGACAACAGCACGGCGTCTGCATGCGCGATGACCTTGACAAAATCTTCAAAGCAGTCTCGCGTGCGGGTGTAGCGGTGCGGCTGAAACGCCAACACCAGACGCCGGCCAGGGAAAGCGCCGCGCGCAGCAGCCAGTGTGGCGGCCATCTCGACCGGATGGTGGCCGTAGTCTTCGATGAGGGTGAACTGCCCACCACCCGGGATTCCCGGCTTGACAGGCACGTCGCCATAATTTTGAAAGCGGCGGCCCACGCCCTTGAATTCCGCCAGCGCTTTCTGTATCGCGGCATCTGCCACATTGAGTTCTACCGCCACCGCTATTGCAGACAGGGCGTTTAGCACGTTGTGCTCGCCGGCCAGATTGAGCACAACGTCGAGGTCAGGCAATGTGACACCGTTGCGCCTGAGCGCGGTGAAATGCATTTGCCCGCCCACAGCGCGCACATTGATAGCGCGCACCTGCGCTTGTTCGTTAAAGCCGTAACTTGTGATGGGGCACGAGACCTGCGGCACGATTTCGCGCACGGCCGGGTCGTCGGTACATAAGATAGCTGTGCCATAAAAGGGCATGCGGTGCAGAAAATCGACGAAGGCTTTTTTGAGGTTGCCGAAGTCGTGGCCATAGGTTTCCATATGGTCAGCGTCGATATTGGTAACCACTGCCATCACGGGCAGCAGGTTCAAAAATGAGGCGTCTGACTCGTCAGCCTCAACCACAATGTAGTCGCCCGAGCCCAGTTTGGCATTGGCACCCGTGCTGTTGAGCCGCCCGCCAATTACAAAAGTGGGGTCCAGACCGCCCTCGGCCAATATGCTGGCCACCAGGCTGGTGGTTGTGGTTTTGCCGTGCGTACCCGCAATCGCAATGCCCTGCTTCAAGCGCATTAGCTCGGCCAGCATCAGGGCCCGGGGGACCACCGGAATGCATTTTTCGCGGGCTGCCAAAACTTCCGGGTTGTCGGCACGCACCGCTGTCGAGGTAACCACCGCGTCAACGCTGGCGAGGTTTTCTGCGGCGTGGCCGACAAAGGTTTTGATGCCAATGCTCTCTAGGCGGCGCAGCGTGGCGCTGTCAGACAGATCGGAGCCGGAGATCAAATAACCCAGGTTGTGCAAAACCTCGGCAATGCCCGACATGCCAGAGCCGCCCAAGCCAATAAAGTGGATGTGTTTGATGGTGTGTTTCATGTCGTCAACTCCTCACAAGCAGCCACCACATGGGCTACAGCCTCTGTTTTTTGCATCGTTTTAGCCTGTGCGGCAGCATTTACGAGGGCCTGTCGCTCTGTTTTTTGTAGCAGTGACGCTAAAGTAGAAGGTGTCAGGTCTCGCTGTAACAGCAGCCAGCCAGCGCCTTGATCGACCAGAAAACGCGCATTGGTGGTTTGGTGGTCATCCACTGCCGCCGGAAAAGGCACGAAAAAAGCCGCGGCACCTACAGCGGCAATTTCGGTCACCGTGCTCGCCCCGGCACGGCAAATGATCAGATCGGCATCGGCAAAAGCGCCAGCGGTATCGTCAATAAAGGGCGTCAGATTCGCATCCACGCCTGCGGCCAGGTAGTTGGCGCGCAAGTCGTCAATTTGTTTCATGCCGCTTTGGTGGGTGACCACTGGCCGCTGCGCGGCGGGTATTAAGGCCAGCGCTTGCGGCACAAGGGTATTCAAGGCCTTGGCGCCCAGACTTCCGCCCACCACCAACAAGCGCAAAGGCCCGGTACGCCCGGCGAAACGGCTTACCGGATCGGACTGTGTCATGAACGCGGCGCGCAGGGGGTTGCCCACCCATTTGGCATTTTTGAGGACCTTTGGGAAGGCTGTAAAAACGCGGTCAGCCACCATCGCGAGCACTTTGTTGACCATGCCTGCGACCGAATTCTGCTCATGCAACACCAATGGCTTACCCAAAAGCACGCTCATCATGCCCGCTGGAAAGGCGATGTAGCCGCCAAAGCCGACCACCACATCTGGTTTGACGCGCCGGATGACGCCCACACTCTGCCAAAAAGCCTTGAGTAGCCGCAGCGGTAGGAACGCCAGCGTGGCAAGCCCTTTGCCGCGCACGCCAGAGAACTCAATCGACTCGAATGCAAAGCCGCGCGGCGGTACCAGCTGGCTTTCCATGCTCGGGTGCCCTGCCCTGCCCAGGCTGCCCAGCCAGTGCACTTGCCAGCCACGGTCGCGCAGCGCTTCTGCCACCGCAAGGCCAGGAAAAATATGCCCGCCAGTGCCACCAGCCATCACCAGCGCGGTTCGCATGCCGGTGCTCATGCACGGCCTCCGCGCATCAACAGGCGGTTCTCGTAATCAATCCGCAGCACCACCGCGAGCGAGATCAGGTTCATCAAAATCGCAGAGCCGCCATAACTCATCAACGGCAGGGTCAGGCCCTTAGTTGGCAGTGCGCCCAGGTTGACGCCGATATTGATAAAGGTCTGAAACCCGATCCAGATACCGACGCCCTGGGCCACCAGACCTGCAAACAGGCGGTCCAGTGCAATCGACTGGCGACCAATGTGCATGATGCGCCGGGTCATCCACATGAACAAGCCAATGACCACCAGCACGCCGATCAGGCCAAACTCCTCGCCAATCACGGCCATTAGAAAATCGGTATGCGCCTCGGGTAACCAATGCAATTTTTCGATACTGCCGCCCAAACCCACGCCAAAAATTTCCCCACGGCCGAAGGCAATCAAGGAGTGTGACAACTGATAGCCTTTACCCAGGGCGTACTTCTCACTCCACGGGTCGAGGTAGGCAAAGATTCGTTCACGCCGCCACTCGCTGAGCATTACCATCAGGGCGAATGCGACTACGACCACTGCGGCAATGACAAAAAACATGCGGGCGTTGACACCGCCCAAAAATAGGATGCCCATGGCGATCACCGATATGACCATGAAGGCACCCATGTCGGGCTCGGCCAACAGCAGCAAGCCAACCACGGCAATCGCCAGTGCCATAGGCAAGACAGCGCGAAAGAAGCGCTCTTTAACCTCCATTTTCCGGACCATGTAGTCTGCGGCGTAAAGCAACACTGCAAACTTGGCCAGCTCCGAAGGCTGAAAATTCATGAACCCCAGCGTGATCCAGCGACGTGCGCCATTGACACCCTTGCCGATGAAGGGCACCAGCACGAGCATCAGCAGCAACAAGGACAGCACAAACAGCCACGGCGCCAATTTTTCCCACGTTCTCATGGGTACTTGAAAAACCACCACGGCAGCAATGAAAGCAACCATCAGCGACAACAGGTGGCGCGTCAGGAAATGGGTGTGCGCGTAACGTGCAAACTTTGGGTTGTCAGGCATGGCCACCGATGCCGAATAAACCATCACCAGGCCGAACATGAGCAAAGCCACAGCGACCCAGATCAACGCTCGGTCGACGCCTGTGATCCGTACTGGTGCCGCAGGCGTACGCGACAGACTCTGCCTGCCCAGGCGCACAGGCAAAACGTCCGACGCGACTTTTCCGACGCCAGAAAACCAGCCGACAAAACGTGTGGCGGCAGTCACAAAAGTCCCCCATGCTCATGAGCCAGCGCCTGAACCGCCTCACAAAACACTTTCGCGCGGTGCTCATAGTTGTCGAACATGTCGAAACTTGCGCATGCTGGCGACATAAGCACGGCATCCCCGGCGCTGGCCTGCTGCTGCGCCTGATGAACTGCCTCCTGCATCGACGCAGCGTCAAATAGAGGCACAGCCACGCCATGTAATGCACGCCGTAGGAGCGGTGCGTCCTGCCCGATGAGCACCACGGCACGCGCGTGGCGGACTACGGGTTCGATCAAGAAAGAGAAGTCTTGGCCCTTGCCTTCACCACCCAAAATAAGTACCAGCTTGCGATCAACTCCAAGACCAGACAGCGCAGCAACCGTAGCCCCGACGTTGGTACCCTTGCTGTCATCGAAATACTCGACATCGGCAATGACCCCGACAGATTCCACACGGTGCGGCTCGCCCCGATAGTCACGCAGGCCGTGCAGCATGGCTGCCAGACTGCAGCCGGCCGCTACGGCCAGCCCAAGTGCAGCCAGCGCATTGGTCGCGTTATGACGACCGCGAATGCGCAGGGCATCGAGCGGCATCAAGCGCTGAATGTGCAACACCACTTCATCATCTTTTCGCCGTTTGAAGGTCTCATCAAGCTCAAGCGCGCGCACCAGCCACGCCATGCCGTTGACCGTTTCAATGCCGTAATCACCTGGTCGCGCAGGCGCATCACTACCGAAAGTAACGTTGCTGCGCAGCTGCTTGCCCTTGACCAGTGGCGGCAGGGCTGCCATCAGCAACGGGTCATTTCGATTGAGCAACATGGTGCCCGTAGGACCGTAGACGTTGGCCTTGGCTGCGCTGTAGGCCGCCAGGGTTTCGTGCCAGTCCAGGTGGTCTTGAGTGATGTTCAAAATCGTCGCAACCGTAGGCTCAAAGTTCTTAGTGCCGTCCAGCTGAAAACTTGACAACTCAAGCACCCAGACCTCTGGTAAGGCTTCGCCACGGCTTGCAGCGTCCAGCTTTTCTGTGAGAGTGTCGAGTAGCGTTGGTCCAATGTTGCCTGCAACCGCAACCGACTTTCCGGCACGCTGCACTAGTTGACCCGTCAGTGAGGTCACCGTCGTTTTGCCGTTGGTTCCGGTAATGGCAATCACCTGCGGGGCGTAGCCCTGGTCGGCTTTCAGATCAGCCAGCGCCTGGGCAAACAGGCTGAGCTCGTTGCCGCACGCGATACCGCGCTCGTCGGCTGCAGCCATCACACCCGCCACCGATGCAGGTGACAGGCCAGGGCTTTTTAGAACCAGGTCAAAGGCAGAAACAGACGTGCCGGCAAGCAGGGATTCGCTCATCTCTGCATGCACAAAATTTGCTGCAGGCACGCTGGTTTGCAGGGCCTGCAACTGCGGGGGTGTAGCCCGCGTGTCAGCCACCGTCACCTGCGCGCCACCGCGTGCACACCAGCGGGCCAGTGCCAGGCCTGAGCTGCCAAGGCCCAGCACAAGGATGTTTTTGTTAGCCAAGGCATTCATCGTGCGTTATCTCAGCTTGAGTGTTGACAGACCGACCAGGCACAGCAGCATGGTGATGATCCAGAAGCGCACGACGACTTGTGTTTCTTTCCAGCCGCTTTTTTCAAAGTGGTGGTGCAAGGGTGCCATCTTGAGAATGCGGCGACCAGTACCAAAGCGTTTTTTGGTGTACTTAAAGTACAGCACCTGCAGCATGACCGACAGGGCCTCCACCACAAAAATGCCGCCCATGATGGCCAGCACAATTTCCTGGCGCACGATGACCGCGATGGTACCCAGCGCTGCGCCCAATGCCAGCGCGCCCACATCGCCCATGAAAACCTGAGCAGGATGGGTGTTGAACCACAAAAAAGCCAGACCGGCACCCGCCATGGCGGCACAAAATATCATCAGCTCGCCCGAGCCGGGGATGTGCGGGAAAAACAGATACCTGGAGTAGACAGCGCTGCCTGTAACGTAGGCAAAAACGCCCAGCGCAGAGCCCACCATGACGACCGGCATGATGGCAAGGCCATCGAGGCCGTCTGTCAGGTTGACGGCGTTACTGGAGCCAACAATGACCAGGTAGGTCAAAATCACAAAGCCGAACACCCCGAGGGGGTAGCTGATCTCTTTGACAAACGGCACCAGCAGCCCGGCCTTGGGCGGCAGATTGACATCAAAACCCGACTGCACCCAGCTGAAAAACAACTGCAGCACGCGCAGGTTGGAGCTTTCAGAAATACTGAATACCAGATAAAGCGCAGCCACCAGGCCCACCAGGGACTGCCAGAGGTATTTTTCGCGTGACGGCATGCCCTCTGGGTCTTTGTGCACCACCTTGCGCCAGTCGTCTGCCCAGCCAATCGCGCCAAAACCGAGCGTGACAAGCAACACAATCCAGACAAAACGGTTGGACAGGTCGGCCCATAGCAGTGTCGAGATGGCGATGCACAAAATAATCAACACGCCGCCCATGGTGGGCGTGCCGGATTTGCTCAAGTGGGTCTGCATGGCGTAGTCACGAATCGGCTGGCCGATCTTGAGCTCGGTGAGCCTGCGAATCACAAACGGGCCCGCCACCAGGCCCATCAAGAGCGCGGTCAGTGCGGCCATCACGGCCCGAAACGTCAGGTACTGAAACACCCGGAAAGAACCGAATTCTGGCGAAAGAGACTGTAGCCACTGGGCCAGACTAAGCAGCATGGAGTACTCCCGGATGGGGTGATTGAGTAGCGGCAATGGCCTGCACCACGCGCTCCATCTTCATGAAGCGGGAGCCCTTGACGAGAACGCTTTTAAGCTGCGGCAGCTCGGCCAAAACAGCTGCATTCAGGGCATCCACGTCATTGAAATGCAGGCCTAGCCCAAAGCTGCTTGCAGCGCGCGCGGACTGGGCACCCAGGGTGAACAGTTTTTCAATGCCGCAGGTACGTGCCAAGTGCCCGGCTTCTTCATGAAACTGCGGCCCCTGGTCACCCACTTCGCCCATGTCGCCCATCACCAGCAGGCGGGGGCCGGGCAGTTCGGCAAGCACGTCGATGGCTGCACGCATGGAGTCCGGGTTGGCGTTGTAGGTATCGTCGACCAGGTTCAGCAAGCGCCCCTGAACCGTTACCTGCACCGCGCGTGAGCGCCCTTTCACGGGGACAAAAGCGGTCAGTCCGGTAGCGATGCTTGCCAGCGGTACGCCAGCAACAAGTGCGCAGGCCGTGGCGGCCAATGCATTTTTGACGTTGTGTCGACCCGCAATGGCCAGCGTGAATTCAACAGGCCCCGAAGGAGTTGCAGCCTTGACTTGCCAGCCGTTACCAACCCAGCGGGCATCGGCTGTGACGTCTGCGAGGCCTTCAAGCGCAAAGGTACACACTTTGCGCGTGCCCGCGATTTTTCGCCACGTCGCCGTGTAGACGTCATCCGCGGGAAACACTGCAACGCCCTGCGCATCCAGTGCATCAATGACCGAACCATTTTCAAGAGCGACGGCTTCCACGGTAGCCATGAACTCAAGGTGTTCGCGCTGGGCGTTGTTCACCAGTGCAATGGCGGGCCTGGTGAGTGCGGCAAGATAAGCAATCTCGCCCGGGTGGTTCATGCCCAGTTCGACCACACCGACCTGGTGCGCAGGCTTCAAACGCAGCAAGGTCAGCGGCACGCCAATGTC
>JANXTM010000085.1 GCA_025352405.1 Polaromonas sp. | reverse complement strand
GCCGTCATGCAGTACAAATTTGACAGCGCCATGGCGTGCGTCGCGCAGCTTTTTGTAGATACCCTTGTCTTCCCACTCTTTCACCCAACCGGCCTCGCGTTTGGGCAAGTCGCCGCGCATGGGGAAGGGGGTGTCTGGCAGATTCAGGGTGCTGCGGTAGTCGGTTTTTTGCTCGGACATGTGTGTGCATTCAAGGGATAGGCTTCGACAGGCTCAGCCCGAACGGGTGGGTTGGGGGTCAAAGAGAATTTTAAAAGCCGTTCGCCCTGAGCCTGTCGAAGGGCAGCGACCTGCATGGCGAGATCGTCTAAATTCGGTCGCGTGTGGTCTGGCGGGTGGTCTCGCTGTGCATCGCGGCAAAGAACGCGCGCACGTCGCGGCAGTCCTGTGCAATGCCTTTTTTAAGCGCATTCAGGCCGTCGTACTTTAGTTCATCGTGCAGTTTGTGTAGCAGTTCCACGCGCACGATTTTACCGTATGCCCCTTCCAGCCCGATGCTGTCTGGCCACTCCAGACAATAGGTCTCCAGCAAGACGCGCCCGCCGTTGACGTCGTTCGGCTCAATCGAGGGGCGAATGCCGAGATTGGCAACGCCAGGCAAAGGCTTGGTCGTCAGGCCATGCACCAGCACTGCAAAAATGCCACTGGCGGCCGGGTTCCAGTGTGAAAAGCGCAGATTGAGTGTGCGAAAACCCAGGTCCCGCCCTAATTTTCGGCCATGCACCACGTGGCCTGAAATGCTGTAAGGCCGGCCCAGCAGGCTCGCTGCCTGCGCCATGTCACCCGCGCCCAGGGCCTGCCTGACGGCCGAACTGGATACCCGGGTGCTTTGTACTTCGTAGCTGTTCATGCGTGCCACATCGAAGCCGGCGGTTTGGCCGACTGCATCGAGCATCGCGTAACCGCCCGCACGTTTGGCGCCAAACCTGAAATCATCGCCTACCAGCACATACCTGGCACCGAGGCCGCGCACCAGTACTTCGTCGATGAAGGTTTGCGGCGCTTGTGCCGACAGTCGGGTGTCAAAAGGCAACACCACACACTGGTCAATGCCGCAGCGTGCCAGCTCGGTGAGTTTGTCACGCAGGGTGGCAATGCGCGCCGGGGCCAGCTCTGGTTTGTGGGCGAGTGCTGCAAAGTAGTCTCGCGGATGTGGCTCAAAAGTCATCACGCAGCTGGGCACGCCACGGTGCTGGGCTTCATTTTTAAGCAGCGCCAGCATGGCCTGGTGGCCCCTGTGCACACCGTCAAAATTACCGATGGTCAGGGCGCATTCGGGAGCGAGCTTGGGATGGCGGTAGCCGCGAAAAACGTTCATGAGGGCAATTATCGTTTTTATAGCGACCAACAGCTTGTAGTCAACGGGCAAACAGGATGAGCGAACCGCTTGTCACGATTTCACTGTATATTGGTAAAAGTTAGTTGAACGCCTTAGTCGAATACCTTGTTTGCATGTGTTATTCACCGTGATGGGGGTCTGTTTTGAAGGTTTTGAAGCTCTCAGCCCAGGGATTGCCGCAGTCGTGGATCAGCCTTGAAGAAGCCGTTTTGCACTATGCGGCGGACGAAGTGCGCTGGGAGATGGGTGCCCACGTGGCAACTTTTCATGGCGGGCACAACGCCATCACGGGCGACCAGTCGGTCATCACCGTCAACAGCATTATCGGCACCAAGGGCGTGCCCAGCATCAACCCGTTTGATCTCAAACCTGGCCTGACCAACGGCAAATTGTTTGTGCGCGACCGCAATGTGTGTGCCTACTGCGGCCAGCATTTCCATGAGGAAGATTTGACGCGCGAGCACATCATTCCGTTTGCCCAAAAAGGTGTGGACACCTGGATGAACGTGGTCACTGCCTGCCGCGCCTGCAACCACCGCAAGAGCAGCCGTACGCCCGAGCAGGCGCACATGCCGTTGTTGTACACGCCTTATGTGCCCAGCCTGTGGGAAGACTTTATCTTGCGCAACCGCCGCATTCTGGCGGATCAGATGGAATTTTTGATGGCGCACATACCCAAAACGTCACGCCTGCACGCCTGACGGGCATTTGTATAAATTCATTTTTCGGGCGAATTGCGTCGTTGCGCGGTGCTCGCAATCCTCATGTACTGAAGTACATTCCGGTTGCTGTGCTCCGGGCGCCTAGCACTTCATCCCGAAAATTTGAATTTCTACAAGCGCCCTAGCGCCCTGGCTATCTAGGCAAATACCCCCGCGGTGTCCTGCATGCGGCTCGACACCTCCCCCAGGTGGTGCAGCGAGTCACCAAACGTCATCTCCAGCTGGGTCAGCTTTTTAAAGTAGTGGCCAACGATGTACTCATCTGTCACGCCAATGCCGCCATGCAGCTGTACGGCCTGCTGGCCAACAAAGCGCATCGACATGCCCAACTGGTACTTGGCTCTGGCCATGGCCGCACTGCGCTCTGCGGCGGGTGCATTGAGCTTCAGGGTAGCGTAAAAACTCATGGAGCGGGCCAGTTCCAACTGCATTTTCATGTCGGCCACGCGGTGACGCAGCGCCTGAAAGCTGCTGATGACCACGCCAAACTGTTTGCGTGTGTTCATGTACTCCACCGTGATCGCCAGGGTTTTGTCCATCACGCCGACGGCTTCGGCGCAGGTCGCCGCAATGCCGATGTCGATGGCGTGGGCCAGTGCACTCAGGCCGTCGAGGGTGACCAGCGTGGCTGGTGCGTCCTTTAAGGTGATTTCCGCAGCTCGCGCGCCGTCTTGGGTGACGTAGCCACGGCTGCTGACGCCAGCAGCTTTGTGCTCCACCAGAAACAGCGCCGGGACACTGTCGACCATCGCGGGCACCAGGAATGCGTCTGCATGGTCCCCTGCGCTCACTATGCTTTTTGTAGCGTCTAGCGCCCATGTTTGCTGCCGCAGAGTCGCTTTTGCTTCACATTTTTTAAAGTTGTAGCGGGCACTGCGCTCCTGCCATGCCAGCACCACCAGTGCACTGCCATCGGCTATGCTTGGCAGCCAGGCGGCCTTGACGGCGTCTGGCGCATAGCCGACCAGCACGGCGCTTGCCATCAGGGTGTGCACCAAAGGCTCCAGCAACATGCCACGCCCGAGCTCTTCCATCACAACCATACCTTCGGCAGGGCCCATGCCGAGACCGCCGTCGGCTTCAGGAATGTACAGGCTGGTTAAACCCAGGGCTGCCAGTTCGCCATAAGCTTCGCGTGAAAACCCTCCCGCCTTGGTGATGGCCCGGCGGCGCTCAAAGCCATAGCCCTTGTCTACCCATTTGCGGGTGGCGTCGCGCAGTTGTTCCTGGTCGTCTGTGAAATCAAAATCCATGGGGTACTCCTTTGCGGCCGCTGATCAGCCAAGAACGAATTGCGAGACGATGTTGCGTTGCACTTCGTTGCTGCCGCCGTAGATCGTGGTTTTGCGCATGTTGAAATAGGTCGATGCCAGTGGCGCGTTGGCCACGACACCGCCGGGATAACCGCCCAGCGCCCCTGCGGCGGCGTCACCTTGCCAGCCGGCTTCCATGGCTTCTTCAATGAACGGCAGGCTGAAGGGGCCGGCGGCCAACATCATCAACTCGCTGTAGCGTTGCTGGATTTCGCTGCCGCGGATTTTGAGCAAACCGGCAATGTCGAGCGAATTTTTGCCTGTTTTCTCTGCCGACAACACCCGCAGAACCATCATTTCCAGCGCCACCACATCTACTTCCAGCTTGGCGATTTCGTCGCGAAAACGCATGTCCTCATAGATGCCCTCTGCCCTTGCAATGCGCTTCAAGCGCTCCAGCTCGCGTTTGGCGCGGTTCACATCGGCAATGTTGGTGCGTTCATGGCCGAGCAGATATTTCGCATAGGTCCAGCCCTTGTTTTCTTCGCCAATCAGGTTGTTGGCTGGGACTTCAACGTTGTCAAACCAGACCTCATTGACCTCGGCCTCGCCGTCGATCAGCACGATCGGCCGCACCGTCACGCCAGGCGATTTCATGTCGATGAGTAAAAACGAAATTCCGGTTTGTGGCTTGCCGGTGCTAGAGGTGCGCACCAGGCAAAAAATCCATTCGCCGTACTGGCCCAGCGTGGTCCAGGTCTTCTGGCCGTTGACGATAAATTTGTCACCCACACGTTCAGCCTTGCATTTGAGCGATGCGAGGTCAGAGCCCGAACCTGGCTCGCTGTAACCTTGGGACCACCACACCTCGCCACTGGCGATGCCGGGCAAAAAGCGCTGCTGTTGCTCGGCATTGCCAAACGCCATGATGACGGGGGCCACCATGACCGGACCAAAGGGAATCACGCGGGGCGCTCCGGCCAGCGCGCACTCTTCTTCAAACAGGTGCTTTTGAATGGCGTTCCAGCCAGGGCCACCAAATTCCTTGGACCAGCCGTGGCCCAGCCAACCTTTTTTACCGAGGATTTTGGCCCAGCGCTGGTGGTCGTCGCGGCTCAGACGCAGGGTATTGTGCACCTTGTGCGAGATATCCGCGGGCAGGGCGCCCTTGACCCAAGCGCGTATGTCCTCGCGGAAAGCCTGTTCTTCGGTGGTGAAAGCTAAATCCATACTTGTCTCCGTCACAAATTTATTTACTTGCAGGTTTTAGCACGAATGTGTTTTTCAACGTGTCAAAGCGGAGACAAATCCCCCGCCGAGTCTGGCCCATCTTTCAGTTCTATACCGAGTTGTTCGCTGATGGTTGCGATGTGGGCGCGCAACTGTGCGTTGTCGGTTGTGACTTGCGCTAGGGCGTTTTCAAGCGCGGTGATGCGCGCCAGTAGCCCCTGGGCATCCGCTGGTGCCGGGTTACTGGCCGCCAGCGATGCGAACGCCGCCAGATCGGGTTCGCCGCATAACAGGTGGTGCCAGCGTTGCTCACGCGCCCCGGGGGTACGCGGCAGCTTCTGCACCATGGGCTGGCCGCCATCGTCCCCGCGTTGCTGCAACGCCTGCAGCACGGATTCGACGGCAGCTGCATCGGCAAATTTGTACCAGCGGTCGCCACTGCTGCGCAACTCTGCAGCGGTTTGTGGGCCGCGCAGCATCAACAGGCCCATCACGACCGCCTGGGCTTCGCTGACCCCGGCCGCGCGCTGAAAATTGTGTTCAAAGCGCGGCACGCGGCTGGAGCTGGCCTCAAACACCAGGCTTTGCGCTTTCAGGCTGGCAAGGGCGCTGTGGGCTTCGTCATCGGTTATTTCCATCAGCGGCTCGCGGCTGCTTTTCTGGTTACAGCCCAGTACCAGTGCGTTCAGACTCAGGGGATAGCTGTCAGGCACGGTACGAGCTTTTTCCATGAGCGTTCCCAGTGTGCGCGCTTCAATCGGGGTCAGGGTTTTGATGGTCATAAACTAGAGAGATATGCACAGGCAGGTGAATGCAAGCGCAGTGATGGAAATGAATATGCAGGGCACAAGAAAAAACATCGTTATTTTGATCTCAGGAAGTGGCTCCAACATGGCGGCCATCGCCACGGCCGCAAAAAAAGAGCAGTGGGCGCAAAAAATCAACGCCCGCGTAGCGGCTGTCATCAGCAACCGGCCTGGCGCCGAAGGGCTGTTGGCTGCTGCCCGCATGGGCCTAGCCACTGCGGTGGTAGACCACCGGCAATACCAGACGCGTGAGGCCTTTGACGCGGCGCTCCAGCGCAGCATTGACGATTTTCAACCCGCGCTGGTGGTACTGGCGGGCTTCATGCGGATATTGACGCCAGCATTCGTAGCGCACTATGCGGGGCGACTGGTCAATATTCACCCGTCCCTGTTGCCAGCCTTCACCGGCTTGAACACCCATCAGCGCGCTCTGGATGCGGGCTGCCAGGTGGCTGGTATCACGGTGCACCAGGTGACTGCAGACCTTGACCACGGTCCTATTCTGGCGCAGGCGGTCGTGCCCGTGTTGCGCGGCGACACCGCTGAAACACTGGCCGCCCGGGTGCTGACGCAGGAGCACCTGGTGTACCCGCGAGCGATTCATGCCTTGCTTAGCGATATGGCTGCCTGACGCGAGAATTTTTTCCAGCCCTTTCTGGCGATGGGGCACCACGCCCCACCGTCAGATTCCCCGGTTGTTCGATCGCGTTGTTACTTGATGGCAGTGCAGCGGCACTGGACGTGTGTGCAAGCCCGCTGTCAAGCGGTAAACACTGGTTTCCACATGCTTGAAATTCAACGAAAAACTACTTAGTATTCTTGGTATTACTTAAAAGTAAGTTTTTTCTTTTGCGTTGTAAAAAGTTCGAAATAAATCAGGAGACTCGTGCAAGTGGACACTGCTTCTTCTCTTCTGGAAATCGTTGATCTAACGCTCACTTTCGGGGGCGTCAAGGCGCTGCAAGGCGTGAGTTTCACCGTTCAGACGGACACCATTACGTCTGTGATTGGTCCCAACGGCGCAGGGAAAACATCGGTGTTCAACACCATTTCCGGGTTTTATCGTCCCAGCGCTGGAAGCATCCGGTTTGCCGGGCGGGTGCTCGATAGCCTGCCTCCACCAAAACGCGCAGCGTTAGGTCTGGCGCGCAGTTTTCAAAACATCGCGCTGTTTCGCGGCATGACAGTGCTCGACAACATCAAGCTGGGTCGCCATTGCCATTTGAAGACCGGGCCGCTGCAGGCTTTGTTTTACACGCCGGCAGCGCGGCGCGAAGAAAACGAGCTCAGACGCGAAATCGAAGAACGCATCATTGATTTTCTCGAGATAGACCACATCCGCCACGCGCCCGTGTCTGCCTTGTCTTACGGTCTGCAAAAGCGCGTTGAACTGGCGCGTGCGCTGGCCATGAAACCCAAACTGTTGCTGCTTGACGAGCCGGTTGCGGGCATGAACCGCGAGGAAACCGAAGACATGGCGCGTTTCATTCTTGAAGTGCGGCGCGAATGGGGCGTGACCGTGTTGATGGTCGAGCACGACATGGGCATGGTGATGGATTTGTCTGACCATGTGGTGGTGCTCAACTTCGGCCAGGTCATTGCCGAGGGAACACCGGCAGAGGTGCAGGGCAACCCGGAAGTCATCAAGGCCTACCTTGGCTCGGGAAATATCGAGGCCCTGCGGGCGCGCTTTCAGCAGGCGGCCCAGGCTGGCAAGCACGCCAGGCGGGAGGCGGCAGCATGAATATCGACTGGTGGCTACTGTTTGAAATCAGCCTGGCCGGGTTGGGCACCGGCGGCTTGTATGCGCTGACTGGGCTGGCTTTTGTCATGATTTACAAGGCCACGCGCGTCGTCAACATTGCCATTGGCGAGATGTTGATGATCAGTGCGTACATTTTTCTGGCTTTTTCGGCGGGCATGGGTTTGCCGATCTGGCTGGCTATTGTGGGTGCGCTGCTGGTATCTGGAGCCTTTGGCGCGTTGGTAGAGCGCACCCTGATTCGTCCCATGCTGGGTGAGTCACCGATTTCGTCTTTCATGGTCACCGTGGGCTTGTCGTCGATTCTGATTGGTCTGGTGGAATTGATCTGGACAGCCGACCAGCAGCGCCTGCCTGAATTTCTGCCATCAAAACCAATTGAAATCGGCGAGGCTTTTGTATCCCCAAAAATTTTCTACGGTTTTTGCATCGCTGTGCTTTTGATTGCGTCCGTGCTGCTGGTGTTTCGCTTCTGGCGTGGTGGTGTGGCCTTGCGTGCCACGGCATCTGACCAGGCGGCGGCTTATTCGATGGGCATCAATGTGCCGCGCGTTTTCTCATTGTCCTGGGTGGCTGCTGCAATGATTGCCGGTGTGGCCGGCATCGTGGTCGGATCGATTGGCGGCCTCTCGTCAGCCATGGGTGTGTTCGGGTTGTCGGTGCTGGTGGTGGTGATTTTTGGCGGGCTCGACAGCGTGCTTGGTGCGCTGGTGGGCGGCATCGTGGTGGGGTTGATTGAGGCCTTGACCGGTTTTTACCTTGGTGGTGAATACAAGATTCTTGCCACCTTCAGCCTGCTGGTGCTGATCCTGCTGGTTCGGCCCTACGGGCTTTTTGGCAGCCACGACATAGAAAGACTCTGATGCGTATTGGTTCTGCCAAACAAAGCTACGCGGCCGACTCGGCCCTGTTCGACAGCACTCCACAGCGTGTCTGGATGGGCGTGCTGGCTGTGGCCCTGTGCACCTTTCCGTTTGTGGCCAGCGAATACTGGCTTTACCTGGCTTGCCTGGTGGCCATCAACATTGCCAGCGCTACCGGCTTGAATATTTTGACGGGTTACACCGGTCTGGTGAGCCTGGGTCAGGCCGCTTTCATGGGCCTGGGTGCCTACACCGTGGCGATTCTTCAAATTCGCTTCGGCTTGCCTTTTGTGTTCAATCTGCTGGCAGGTGGTCTGGTAGCCATGCTGGCCGGTATCTTGGTGGGTTTGCCGTCACTGCGTGTCAAGGGCCTGTACCTTGCCATTGCCACCATTGCTGCCGGTGTGATGGCGCATTTCATTTTTTCGCATTTCACCGCTCTGACGGGCGGCAGCAGCGGCCTGACGGTGCCACCCGCCCGCTTTTTCGGTATCGAGCTGGACGACTCGTTCAAGTTGTACTGGGTCATCGTGCCGGTGGCGGTGCTGATGCTGCTCGGCGCTGCCAATTTGTTTCGCACCCGGATTGGCCGGGCATTCATTGCCATTCGTGATCGGGATATTTCCGCCGAAGTGCTGGGCATATCACTGTTGCACTACAAGCTGCTGGCCTTTGCGATATCCTCGTTTTACGCGGGTGTGGCGGGCGGTCTGTTTGTCTACTTTTTCCGTGCTGTGACCCCCGAAAGTTTTCCACTTTTGATGTCGATCTTTTTTCTGGCGGCCGTTATTGTGGGCGGCATGGGCAGTATTTTGGGCAGCATTCTGGGTGCGGTTTTCATGACGCTGGTGCCCGAGCTGCTCAAACTCGTTGTGGGCTGGTTGCCTGTGGCACTTTTTGGTGACAACGCAGCACTGATCTTGTCACCAGTTCGCACCATTGTGTTCGGTTTGATGATCGTCCTGTTTCTGATCTTCGAACCGCATGGCCTGGCCGAGGTCTGGCGACGCCTCCGCCGGCTGTTTCATCTATGGCCTTTTCGCACCTGAAGTCAGCATCCATAACTTTTAACCAGGAGACAAACATGACAACCCGCACCCGTATTTTGCGCAGAATCTTCAGCCTGGCGACGCTCGCAACCGTCGCCGCAGCCTTCACTGCAGGCCTTGCGCCCTCGGCCTTTGCCCAGAAGACAGTGGTCAAAACCGAGTCGAAAGAAGACATCGTGCTGGGCGGTTCCATCCCGCTGACCGGTGTTTTTGCCTTTGCCGGCATTGGCATTGACCAGGGCATCAAGGACTACCTGACCATCCTCAATGAGGGTGGTGGCATCAAGGGTCGCAAGGTGAAATACGTGCCCGAAGATACCGGCTACAAGGTTGACCAGTCGATGGCGGCATTCAAAAAAATCACCAGTCAGAACAAGGTCAGCCTGTACTACGCTGATTCCACCGCTTTTGTAAAAACTGTGAACCCAGAGCTGGAACGCAACCAGAATATTTTGATGACGGGCGCTTCGTTCGCGCGGGAAATCAGCGACGCGCAAAAATATCCGCTGCAGTTCATGGTGGGACCCAACTACAGTGAAATGGTCAGCATATTGCTGCAATACATCGCCAAAACCAAACCGGGTGCCAAGGTCGCTCTGGTTTATTCCGATACCGAGTTTGGCAAGGACCCGGTGGACGCTGCGCGCATTGAAGCCAAAAGACTCAGGCTCAATCTGGCGCTCGAAATCGTGACGCCACCCAGCAGCGTTGATGTGTCAGCCGAGGTCATCAAGCTGCGCCGCGCCGACCCGGACTACACGATTTTCCACGGTTATGTTTCGGCACCTATTCCAGAATTTATTAACCAGGCCAAGGCACTTAACCTCAAAACAGCCTTTATGGGCACGTTTTGGAGCATGGACAACACCACCGTGATGCGCATGGGTGCCAATGCCGACGGTTTTCTGGGTGTGATGCCTTACCGCTACTACTACGACACCGAAGGCAAGTCGCCTATGCTCGAACGTATCCGCAAGATGCGCCCAGAATACCAGAGCACCGGTTACATACAGGGGTTTTTGAGTGCCATGCTGATGACGGAAGCCGTCAGGCGCACGCTTGAGGCTGGTAACGAGCTAACCGGAAAAAACATGAAAACCGCGCTCAGTTCAATTCGCAACTTTGACACTGGCGGCTTGATTGGTGTGCCCCTGTCGATCAAGGGCAATTCGATTCCGATTGGCCGCATTTACAAGGCTGACTTCAAACAGCAAAAAATGGTACCTGCGTCCGAGTGGATCAGTTTGCAGTAAACCAGGCAACCCACCAGACCATGACCGATTCCCCCGCAGCCACTGCCAGCGCGCTGATGCTTGAAGTTAACAACATCGAGGTGGTCTACAACCAGGCCATCCAGGTGCTGCGGGGCTTGTCGCTGTCTGTGCCCAAGGGCCAGATTGTGGCTTTGCTGGGCAGCAATGGTGCCGGAAAATCCACAACGCTCAAGGCTATCTCACGCCTGCTGGCTTTGCAAGACGGTGAAATGACACGCGGTGACATTCGTTTTGATGGCCAGGACACACGTGGAATCGAACCGCATGCCCTGGTGCGGGCCGGTGTTTTCCACGTCATGGAAGGCCGACATGTGTTTGAAGACCTCACGATTGAAGAAAACCTGGTGGCGGCAACCTATGCCCTGGCTGGTAAAAAAGTCAGCAAAGCCGGGTTTGACAGTGTGTATGCCTACTTCCCGCGCCTGTATGAGCGCAGGCGCAGCCAAGCCGGGTATCTGTCCGGCGGCGAGCAGCAAATGCTGGCGATTGGCCGGGCGCTGATTGCCGAACCCAAGCTGATTTTGCTGGACGAGCCTTCGTTGGGCTTGTCACCCGTTCTGGTGGAAACCATTTTTGAAATCATTGCCCGCATCAATGCCGAGCGTGGCGTGTCGATGCTGCTGGTGGAGCAGAACGCGTCTGTGGCACTGGCGGTGGCGCATTACGGCTACATCATGGAATCTGGCAAGGTGGTCATTGACAACACGGCTGAAAAACTTGCCGCTGACCCGGATGTGCGAGAGTTTTACCTCGGTGTGGGCAGCGAGGGCAGTGCCAGAAGTTTTAAAGACCTCAAACATTACAAGCGCCGCAAGCGCTGGTTGTCATGAGCCCACGGCTTTGCAAGCGGACTTCAAGAGCGCCTTTATGAACGACATTTCCTACCAGTTGACGCTGCCCCAGATGTTGCGCGAACAAGCTGCGGTGCGCCCGGACCAGGTCGCCATCCGCCAGAAAGAACACGGCATCTGGAAACCTGTGCGCTGGGGTAGCTATTTTCAACGCGCCCGGCATGTGGGCCTGGGCTTGCGCGCTGCTGGCTTGTCAGACGGTGCGCACGTGGGGGTGTTGTCTGAAAACCGTGTCGAGTGGGCGTTGACCCAACTGGGGGCCGGGCTGGTGGGTGGCATCACGGTGGGCGTGTACCCGACCAGCCCGAGCAACGAGATTGCCTATGTGCTGGCCCATGCGGATGTCGAAATCGTTATTTGTGAAGACCAGGAGCAGTCTGACAAGGTCCTGGACGCGCTGGCGCAGCTCCCCCGGTTAAAAAAAATTGTGATGCTGGAGAAAAAAGGGCTGCTTGAAACGGTGGCCCGGGCACCAGACATGGTGCTGGGTTTTGAGGCGCTTGAAGCCCTGGGCGCTGCCTTGCGAGACGGCTCCCACATTGAATCGGTAATGGCCCGTCAGGCCCTGGCGGATACAGCGCTCATCATCTACACCTCGGGCTCTACCGGCAAACCCAAGGGCGCGATGATCAGCTACGGCAACATCGCCGCCATGGCCCCCGGCGTGATTGAGCGGCTGGGCTTGACACCACAAACTTCCCATTTGTCGTATTTGCCGCTGTGCCATGTGGCCGAGCAGATGCTGACGGCTTTTGTGCCGGTTTATCTGGGTTCCCGGGTTGATTTTGGGGAGTCCATACGCACGGTTCAGGAAGACCTGCGCGAAGTCGCGCCTACTATGTTTCTGGGTGTGCCGCGGATCTGGGAAAAGCTGCATTCCGCCATTTCCATCAAGATGCATGAGTCTGGCGGTTTGCGTCAACAAATATTTCAGGCCGGGTTGCGCGCCTGCGCGCCTTTTGCCCATAAAGCCGCGCATCAGCGTAGTTCGGGCGAAAAACTGGTTTTTGCGTTTTATTACGTGCTGATTTTTCGGGCGCTACAGAACTTTATTGGCCTGCGCAAAGCCCGCGTGGCGCTGACAGGGGCGGCACCCATTTCACCGGCTATCGTGCAGTTTTTTCGCACGCTGGGCATACCGCTGATTGAGGTCTACGGCATGACCGAGTCCAGCGGCATGGTGTTGGGCCAACAGCTTGAGCATGTGGTTTTTGGCACCGTGGGCGTGCCCACCCAGGGTGTCGAGCACCGACTGTCGCCGCAGGGTGAGTTGCAAATTCGGGGTGGTGTGGTCTTCAAGGGGTATTACAAAAACCCGGAGGCCACTGCCAGCAGCATAGTGGACGGCTGGCTGCACACCGGGGACGTCGTGCAAGAGCGTGAGGGCGCTCTGCGCGTCATTGACCGGCTAAAAGACATCATGATCACCGCAGGGGGCAAAAACCTGACGCCCTCAGAAATTGAAAACACCATGAAAGGCAGCCGGTTCATCAAGGAGTGCGTCATCGTGGCTGACGCCCGCAAGTTTGTCGGGGCACTGATCCAGATTGACTATGACGCCGTCGCGCAATGGGCCGAATCCCGCAAGGTGGTTTTTACACATTTCCGGTCACTGGTTGAAAGCGCTGAAGTGCGTGAACTGGTTCAGGCCGAGCTTGACCAGGGCAATGCCACGCTGGCCGAGGTGTCGCGCATACGGCGCTTTCATTTGCTGACCCGGGAGCTGGACCATGACGATGGCGAAGTCACAGCCACCATGAAGGTGCGCCGCGCCAGTATCTACAAAACATATTCGGCTGAAATTGAGGCCTTATACCGATGACAGCATTCATTGAATTTCGCTTGAAAACTAATTTTTGACTTTTCTGGAACGAACGTATTTTGACTACTCGCCAGCTTGTTTCTCCTTGGGCGCCCTCATCAGAACGGGGCAAAGTTCGTAGTGACAAGCGCGAGGCTGTGTTGCGCATGGCTGCGCAGGTTTTCAATGAAAAGGGCTACATGGCCAGCACGCTGGATGAAGTGGCCGAGCGGCTGAATGTCACCAAACCGACGCTTTATTACTATGTAAAAAACAAGGATGAAATCCTTTACGAATGTGTACGGATTGGCTTGACCCTGCTGCAGGACGCCATCACCGAGGTCGGCGCTTCCGGCGGCACGGCCATGGACAAACTGGTAGCGGCCATGCGCAAGTATGCAGAGATCGTCACCATGGACTTCGGCATGTGTATTATTCGGGTCGGTGAAGACCCCCTGCCAGCCGAAAGCCAGCGCAAGCTCAGACGCATGAAGGCGGGCATTGACAGGGAGTTCCGCGAGCTGATTCGTCAGGGCATTGAAGAAGGCTCGATTGCGCCGTGCGACCCCAAGATTGCTGCTTTTACGCTGGCTGGCGCACTCAGCTGGATAGGGCGCTGGTATAACCCCCGTGGGCCCTTGAGCCCTGACGACATCGCCACGCAATGCATCGCCTTGTTGACCCAGGGTTTGAGCGTTGCTCATCAACAGCCCGGTGCAACGTCACAAGCCCGTGCACCGATCAAAGCCGACTATTGCCAACCCACCACACCGCTGCCAAACTCGGCCGAAAGTAAACCATGACGTCTCCAAATTCAAGTCCGGTTCGCATGACGCATGAAGGCGGCATCACCACCATCCTTTTTAACCGGCCATCGGCCATGAATGCACTGGACGTGCCGACAGCCCACGCCTTTCTCGCTGCCTGCCGGGCACTCCGGGATGACCCGCAGGTCAGGGTGGTGGTCATCAGCGGCGAGGGCAAGGCTTTTGGCGTGGGTGGCGACCTGACCGAATTTCAACAAGGCTCAAGCATCGCGCCAGCGGATCTGATTGACCCGCTGCATGAAGGCGTCAAAATCCTGGCTGCACTCAATGCACCTGTCATCGCCAGTCTGCATGGTGTGGTGGCGGGTGGCAGCTTGAGCTTGTCCATGGCCTGTGACCTGGCCATTGCCGCCGAAGGTACGCGCTTCAATCTGGCGTATGCCAACGTCGCCGCCAACTGTGATGTGTCAGGCTCCTGGAGTCTGCCGCGACTGGTTGGCCTGCGCAACGCGATGCAGATCGCGCTGCTGTCAGACACCTTCGACGCCGCCGAGGCCCTGCGCCTAGGCTTGGTTAACAAAGTGGTAGCTGGTGACAAACTGCATGAGGAAACGCAGGCCATGGCCCAGCGCCTGGCTGCTGGCCCCACGCTGGCCTATGGCCGCATGAAGCGCCTGCTGCGCCAGTCCTTTGAGACAGACCTGGCGACCCAGCTCGATGCTGAGCGCGACAACTTCACGGCCAGTTCAAAGACCGCTGATTTCAAGGAGGCGTTGCTGGCTTTCTTTGCCAAGCGGCGGCCAGTTTTCTTTGGCAGATAGCCGTCCACCACACGGGCTACAAAATAAACGCTAACTCAGGATGGGTGCGCGGACCACGGACGCAAGCCAGGCGAATTTACCCAATACTTTTCCGGAGAAATCCATGACGCGCGATGTTTATGTGGCGGGAGTCGGCATGATTCCGTTTGCCAAGCCGGGCGCCAGCGCGTCCTATGACGTGATGGGCGCGCGCTATTCAGGCCGTGCTGGCAGATGCCCACCTTGATTACAGCGCCGTGCAGCAGGTGTATGCGGGCTATGTCTATGGCGATTCATGCTCGGGCCAGCGGGCGGCGTACGCCGTGGGCATGTCGGGTATGCCAGTTTTTAACGTCAACAACAACTGCTCAACCGGCTCTACCGCGCTTTTCCTGGCACGCCAGGCCGTGGCTTCGGGCAGTGTGGACTGCGCGCTGGCGGTTGGTTTTGAGCAGATGAAACCAGGTGCGCTTGGCAATGTGTTTGACGACAGGCCTTCGCCGTTCGATCTTTTTGAAAACCAGGCCGACGCGCTGCTACAAGTTGAAGGCGTGCCGCTTGCGCTGCGCTATTTTAGCGGTGCCGGCCTGGCGCACATGCAGCAGTACGGCACGCAGCTCAGTACCTTTGCCAATATCCGCGCCAAGGCCAGCCGCCACGCAGCCAACAACCCGCTGGCGCTGTTTCGCAAGGTCGTCACTGAAGAAGACGTATTGAACGCACCGGTCATGTGGCCAGGCGTCATGACCCGCCTCATGGCTTGCCCGCCTACTTGTGGCGCTGCGGCGGCCATTGTGTGCAGTGACGCCTTTGCGCAGCGCCATGGGATGGACCGTTCGGTACGTATCCGGGCGCAGGCGATGACGACCGACACCGCATCAACCTTTGAGGCGCATGACATGCGGCAAGTTGTTGGCGTTGACATGACCCGTGCCGCCGCGCGGCAGGTTTACGAGCAGGCAGGCGTGGGCCCGCAGGACATCCAGGTGGTCGAGCTACATGACTGCTTTGCCCACAACGAATTGTTGACGTACGAAGGGTTGGGTTTATGCGCTGATGGCGGCGCCGAAATGTTTGTACTCGATGGCGACAACACCTACGGCGGGCGCTTTGTCACCAACCCGTCGGGCGGCCTGCTTTCAAAAGGCCACCCGCTGGGTGCGACTGGGCTGGCGCAATGCACCGAGCTGGTACAGCAACTGCGCGGCACCGCAGAAAAGCGTCAGGTCGAAGGCGCACGCCTGGCGCTGCAGCACAACCTTGGTCTGGGCGGCGCGTGCGTTGTGACGCTCTATGAGCGTGTCTAGTTTTTGGTGCCCAGAAGATTGATTGTTTACGGTTTGCGACGAGTAAATGCCCTTGTACTTAACAGGGATGAATCCGGACTGCGCAGTTCGCCGTATTCATTACAGCCGGTTAAATCCATTTTGATTTCGGCAACTGTCAAACCTCAACCCAAAGGTATTTATATGCAAACGAAACACAAACTCGCATCCATCGGTCTGGCTGTCCTGCTCGGCCTGAGCGCTGCTTCTTCATTCGCGCAGGTTATGGTGGGTGGTGCGCCCATGCTGGCTTCCAAGGACATCATTGACAACGCTGTCAACTCCAAAGACCACACCACCCTCGTTGCTGCTGTCAAGGCGGCTGGTCTGGTGGACACCCTGAAGAGCGCAGGCCCGTTCACTGTTTTTGCGCCCACCAACGCAGCCTTTGCAGCGCTGCCAGCCGGCACGGTTGACACCCTGCTTAAGCCCGAGAACAAGGGTATGCTGAGCGGCATTCTTACCTACCACGTGGTGGCTGGCAAGGTGGACGCTGCAGCGTTGACCAAGGCGATTGCTGACGGCGGCGGCAAGGCCACCCTCAAGACCGTCGCGGGTGGCAACCTGACAGCGATGGCAGGCATGGGCGGCGTCATCATTACCGACGAAAAAGGCGGTACGGCCAAGGTCACGATCGCAGACGTTTACCAGTCCAACGGCGTGATCCACGTGGTCGACAAAGTGCTGTTGCCAAAGTAATCCAGAAATGGGTCAGTATGGCCCTGCTGAATTCAAAAAGTGCCTGCGCAATTCAATGCTGCAGGCGCTTTTTTTATGGCGTATCAGGCGGCTTTAAGCTGATACAACGCGGCATTCACAATGCTGGCGGCATCCACGCCAAAGAAATCGCGCAGTGCGGCCCGCGTGTCGCTGCGTCCAAATCCATCAGTGCCCAATGTCAGGTAACTGCGCCCGGGCGGCAGGA
Source organism: Polaromonas sp. (assembly GCA_025352405.1). GTDB lineage: Bacteria > Pseudomonadota > Gammaproteobacteria > Burkholderiales > Burkholderiaceae_C > Polaromonas. The sequence continues at coordinate 11,762 of JANXTM010000085.1, read as the reverse complement.
AAGCCCGAACGCTTTCAGGCAGCGCACGCACATAGTCAGTTGCGGCAATGATGGGCCCTTGGCTTGCAGCCAGCTGCTGCATGACAAAGGCGTCAAGCTGCCCCGCCTCGCCGTGGAGTCGGCGCTGCTGGCAGGCCGCACCGTCTCTGGCCAACTCGCTCCAACTGGTCACACTGTAGACCAGCGCCCGGATGCCAAGTCCGGCCAGCTGCTGCGCCGCCTTAACGACTTCCGTCAGGATGGCGCCGGAGCCCATTAGGGTCACAGTTTTAAGAATTTCAGGCTGTTGCGGCAGGTTATCCGGGGGCAAGTAGCTATTAAATAAATAGCATCCCCGAATAATGTCTGCCTCGGAGTTGGGCCGCAAGTCGGGCTGGGCGTAGTTCTCGTTCATCATCGTGACGTAGTAAAAAACGTCACGTTGCTCGACCATCATTTCGCGCATGCCGCGGTCGATGATGACCGCCAGCTCGCAGGCAAACGCTGGGTCGTAGGCTTTGCAATTGGGTATGGTGGCCGCAATCAGCTGGCTGGTGCCGTCCTGGTGCTGCAAGCCCTCGCCACTCAGTGTGGTCCGGCCTGATGTCGCGCCCAGCAAAAAGCCGCGCGCCCGTTGGTCAGCCGCTGCCCAGATCTGGTCGCCCACGCGCTGAAAGCCAAACATTGAGTAGTAAATATAAAACGGCAGCATGGCCAGGCCGTGCACGCTGTAACTGGTGGCTGCGGCTGTCCAGCTGGCCAGCGCGCCGGCCTCACTGATGCCTTCTTCCAGAATTTGCCCGTCCATCGCTTCGCGGTAACTGAGGACTGAACCAATGTCTTCAGGGGCATAGCGCTGGCCCACGCTGGAGTAAATGCCGACCTGCTTGAACAGGTTGGCCATGCCGAAGGTACGTGCTTCGTCGGCCACGATGGGCACAATTTTTGGGCCCAGCGCGGTATCTTTCAAAAGCCCGCCCAACATGCGCACAAAGGCCATGGTGGTACTCATCTCCTTGCCGTCAGCCTTGAGCGCAAAACCGGCGTACCCGCTCAAGGCTGGTATGGCTACTGTTTCAGCTGTGGTTTCACGCTTCGGTAAATAGCCCCCCAGCGCTGCGCGTTTGGCATGCATGTACTGCATCTCGGGGCTGTCGTCCGCTGGTTTGTAAAAAGCGATGTTTTTGGCTTGCTCGTCACTGAGAGGCAAATTAAAGCGGTTGCGAAAGCCAATCAGATCGGTTTCGTCGAACTTCTTTTGCGAGTGCGTGGTCATCTTGCCCTGGCCCGCGCTGCCCATGCCGTAGCCTTTTTTGGTGTGCGCCAAAATCACCGTGGGTTGGCCGGTGTGGTTTGCCGCTGCTGCGTAAGCCGCGTGGATTTTGACCAGATCATGGCCGCCGCGCTTGAGGCGGTCAATCTGCTCGTCGGTCATGCCCTGCGCCAAGCGGGCAAGCTCTTCGTTCTGGCCAAAAAATGTGTCGCGGTTAAAGCGCCCGTCTTTGGCGGCAAAGGTTTGCATCTGGCCGTCCACCGTGTTGGCAAATGCCTTGGCCAGTGCGCCGGTTATGTCGCGTGCAAAGAGGCCGTCCCAGTCGCTGCCCCAGACCAGCTTGATGACGTTCCAGCCGGCGCCGGCAAACAGCTTTTCAAGTTCGTCAATGATGCGGCCATTGCCGCGCACCGGGCCATCGAGCCGCTGCAAGTTGCAGTTGACGACCCAGACCAGGTTGTCCAAGCCTTCACGCGCAGCCAACGTGAGAGCACTCATGGATTCGGGCTCGTCCATTTCACCGTCGCCAAACACGCCCCACACCTTGCGGACGTTGCAGTCAAGCAGCCGGCGGTGCGTCAGGTAGCGCATAAAGCGCGCGTGGTAAATCGAGCTGATCGGGCCAATGCCCATGGAGCCAGTGGGAAACTGCCAAAAATCAGGCATCAGATACGGGTGTGGGTAGCTACACAGGCCCTGGGCACCATTACCGGTGGCCGTCAATTCTTGCCTGTAATGCTTCAGGTCTGCCTCGTTCAGGCGGCCTTCAAGGTAAGCCCGTGCATACACGCCGGGCGCGCTGTGCGGTTGAAAAAACACCAGATCTCCCCGGTGCTGGCCGTCACCCAGACCTTCACGGGCCTTGAAAAAATGGTTGAACCCGGTTTCAAACAGATCTGCCGCACTGGCGTAACTGGCGATGTGCCCGCCCAGTTCGCTGGAGCCGCCAGACTCGGCCTGGTTGGCCCGTACCACCATGGCCAGCGCATTCCAGCGCATTAGGGAAGCCAGTCGCTCTTCCATGGCCAGGTCGCCGGGGAAAACGGGTTGCTCGTCCACCGCGATGGTGTTGAGGTAGGGCGTGCACAACTCGGGCTGCCAGCCAATACGGCGGGTTCTGGCCAGGCGGCTGAGTTCCCCAAGGATGTGGCGTGCGCGGGCCGGGCCCTGGATGGCGCTCAGCGCATCAAAGGCTTCGCGCCATTCGGCGGTTTCTTGCGGGTCAGGGTCAACCAGTGTCAGGTCGGCGGCTAAAAGGTGGTGAGGTGTGGTGTCGTTCATAGCGCTCTCTACTGTACGCAGTTTTGAGCCAAAGGTAATGCTTGAATACGCGTTTAAAAGCGTATGCTGCAGCATAAAATGCCTCCAAAACGATATTTAAAAGCGTATGAAACTTGATTCCGTAGATTTAAAGATTCTTGACGCGTTGCAGCGCGACGGTTCACTGTCCAATGTCGAGCTTGCCCGGCGCGTGCACTTGAGCCCGTCGCCCTGCCTGGCCAGAGTCAAGGCACTGGAGGCCGCGAAGGTAATTGACCGGTATGTGGCAATTGCCAGCGCCGCCGCCCTTGGGTTGGGGCTGAGTGTGTTTATTTCGATCAGCTTGCGCTCGCAAAGCAAGCAGGCCCTTGGCGAATTCGAGCGCCGCATCATCGAGCACGACGAAGTGATGGAGTGCTATCTGATGACCGGCGACAGCGACTACCTGATTCGCGTGGCGGTGGCCGACATCGGCGCGCTGGAGCGCTTTATTCTGGAGCAGCTCACGCCGATTCCGGGGATTGAAAAAATTCGCTCTAGTTTTGCCCTGAAACAGGTGCGTTACAAAACCGCTTTGCCCCTGCCATTGCTGTAAGTTAAAAATATTAATTGCTATAAAAATAATAGCAATTTGTCCCCGTATTTACTGCCGAAAAAGCTTAAAAAATTTGAATTTTTAATTTTTTCTGTTTAAGTGGCTGGCCAGCCCATCACCAACACAAAAGCCAATATCAAGATGCCAAATCTCAACCCTGGTTTCCAGCCCCTTGCCGGTTTGTATGAGCCGTCGGCTATACAACAACTGCCCGATGGGCGTTTTTTACTGGTTGAAGATGAGCAGAAGCACTCGTTCAGCCTGGTGACGCTGGGGGCTGGAGGGGTCTCCGAACACAAGTCGCTAGGGCCTGGCTGGTTCCAGTCCGGCGATCCCTTCTGGAAGCTGGATGATCTAGAGGGCTTGGCGCTCGACAGTCAGGGTTACCTGTATGCCGTCACATCCCATTCACGGAGTGATCAGGGCCAGCAAAAAAAGGCGCGCGACAAACTCGTCCGTTTTTGCATCCAGGGCGACCGCGTGGTCAAGCCGGTGGTGGTCGATGGGCTTAAACCCGCCCTGGTCGCGGCGCATCCTTTGCTTGCGGCTGCAGCAGAGATTCAGGACGTCAAAGCCTTTGGCGGGCTCAATGTGGAGGCGCTTGAAATCACGCCGGACCGCCAAAGCCTGCTGCTTGGCTTTCGCAGCCCGCTTCAAGGCGCGCTTGCCGTGATTGCCACGGTTGAGAACCCGGAGGCGGTGTTTGAGGGAGGCGCCGAACCGGTGATAGGTGGCACGCTACAGCTGCTGGATCTGGGCGGTCAGGGCATTCGCGGTATGGCGTATGTGGCGTCGCTGGGCGGTTACCTGATCATCAGTGGCCCGACGTCGCGCGAAAAAGATGACTTCAAACTCTGGTTCTGGAGTGGGCAGGCCAATGCCCCGGCACGCTGGGTGACGGTTACCGGCCTGCAGGGCCTGGAACGTGCAGAAGGCGTGAGCCCGGCCGTTATTGATGGTAAACCGCGCATCGTCATCGTCAGCGACGATGGCGACCGCAGGGAAGGCCGGTGTGCCCGATTTGTGCTGCTGGAGCCTGGGCAGTTGCAGATTGAACCGTAAAAGTGCGCCCTGCCGTTTTGAGTGCTGTAACTTCAGCCGGGGCGACGTGTGTAACACCAGGCCCACGCCATCACCACCCCCTGTAGTGGCAAGCGCAACCAGAGCCCCGCTGGGGAAAACTCCGGAAACAGCTCCGGGTGCAGCGCCATGTGCACATTGGCCGGAAACACCGCCACCGACAGCGCTACCAGCCCCCACCCGGCCAGCACCTGCCAGCGGCTGAAAAGCAGCAAGCCACCGAGGCTGATTTCTGCGGCGCCACTCAGGTAGACCAGCGCGAGGTGCAGCGGCAAGTAAGGCGGCATCATGGCGATGTAGAACGCGGTATGCCAGAAGTGGTTGATGCCTGCGGTCATGAACAGCAGGCCTAACAGGTAGCGCAGTAGGCGTGTGAAAGCTGGCATAACCAACCTATTTTGCCGGTAAAGCTTGTCTGGCGAACGGGCCGGCCATTTTTATGGGTAACACCGACTTGGAGAGAGGGTGGGTCGAAACATTTTTCACAGACAATACAGCCCATGAATTGGTTAGACGACATCAAATGGGACGACAAGGGTTTGATCCCGGTTATTGCGCAGGAAGCCATCAGCGGCGACGTGCTGATGTTTGCCTGGATGAACCGCGAGGCGCTGGCTCAAACGGCTGCGCTCGGTCGGGCCGTGTATTTCAGTCGGTCGCGCGGGCGGCTGTGGCCTAAGGGCGAAGAATCCGGTCATGTGCAGACCGTGCATGAGATTCGCCTGGACTGCGACAACGACGTGATTTTGCTCAAGGTCACGCAGCTGGGGCACGAGCCCGGCATTGCCTGCCATACTGGGCGGCACAGCTGTTTTTTCAGTCTTTATAAAGACGGCCAGTGGGTCGTGACTGATCCGGTCTTGAAAGACCCGCAAACCATCTATAAATAACCAATTTATGACAACCCTCGATGCACTTATGCGCCTAGCGCACACCATTGACAGCCGCAAGGTCGCCAACGGCGGCGACCCTGACACCAGCTACGTTGCGCGTTTGCTGCATAAAGGCCCGGACGCATTTTTGAAAAAAATCGGTGAAGAAGCCACCGAAACCGTGATGGCGGCCAAAGACCTGGATTACAGCCTCGGCAACCCCGAACACATGGCCGGGCTGCGGAGCAAGCTGGTAGGCGAGGTGGCTGATTTGTGGTTTCACAGCATGATTGCGCTGGCGCATTACGGCCTCAGCCCGGCTGATGTGGTGGCCGAGCTGGAGCGCCGCGAAGGCACCAGCGGCGTCGAAGAAAAGGCGCTGCGCAAGGCCATCAGCCGCGACGCAGTCGAGAAATAACGAGCCCGGTTCAGGCACCTTTACAGGAGTAAACAGATATGAGTGAAACCGATCTGGCAGCTTTTGACCCCAAAGCGCCGGGTGACCGCACCGTGATGCAGTTGCTGTATGGCCTGCACACGTTGGCGTGGTTCAGTGGCGGCGTGTTCGCCGTGATTGCACTGGTCATCAACTACTTGCGACGCGATGGCGAGGCCGACGCGCTGTACGTGGCCCACCACAACTACATGATTCGCACTTTCTGGTGGACCCTGCTCTGGCTGGTGCTGTTGTCGCCCCTGTGGCTGCTGCTGGTGTTGCCAGGCTTTGTGGCCTACGGTATTGTCTGGCTATGGTATTTGTACCGCTGCATCCGCGGCTGGCTGCGCTTTAACAAGCACCAGCTGGTTTGAATCAATCAACCATTCACTTTCTGAAGAACGCATGAGCCATCCGGATAACTGCCTTTTTTGCAAAATTGCCGAAGGTGCCATTCCCAGCCGAAAGGTCTACGAGGACGACGAGCTATTTGCCTTTCATGACATCAATCCCTGGGCGCCAGTCCATTTTTTGATTATTCCCAAGCTGCATATCTCGTCTATGGCCCATGTCGGGCCCGAGCATGAGGCGCTGCTGGGGCGCATGATGACATTGGCACCCCGGCTGGCGCTGGCGCAGGGTTGCGGGCCCTATCCCGATGGTGGTTTTCGTATGGTTACAAATACTGGCGCAGAAGGCGGCCAGGAAGTCCATCATCTGCATATCCATGTGATGGGTGGTCCGCGGCCATGGTTGAAGGGCTAGCTTGCCTGACCTTGCTGCCCATGGGTGTACTCCGGCGGCCGCCACGCAAGCCCTTTAGAATTGGGTATCTTTCCGGCAATTTCTGCCGTCCTTGTATTTGAAGTGGTATTTGACGTATTAGGAGCAAATCATGGGTTCATTTTCTATTTGGCACTGGCTGATCGTGTTGTTGATTGTCGTCATGGTTTTCGGCACCAAAAAGCTGAGAAACATGGGCGGTGATCTCGGTGGTGCGGTTAAAGGCTTCAAAGACGGCATGAAAGAAGGCGGCCAGCCCGCTGAAGACAAACCTGTTGGCCAGGTGACCAATGCTCAAGCCTCGGGTCAGGCAGCTGACAAAACGACGATTGACGTCGAAGCCAAGCAAAAGTCGTAACCGCCATGAACGGCCTGAAGCTGTGATTGACCTTGGCGTCTCCAAAATTGCGTTGATAGGCGCTGTCGCGCTGGTCGTGATCGGCCCTGAAAAGCTGCCACGCGTAGCACGCACTGTCGGCATGTTGCTCGGCAAGGCGCAGCGCTATGTGGCCGATGTCAAGCAGGAGGTCAGCCGCTCCATGGAGCTTGATGAGCTGAAAAAGATGAAGGAAACCGTCGAAGGCGCTGCCCGGGACGTGGAAAACTCCATCCAGACCAATGCCAGTGATTTTGAAAAATCATGGACTGAAGTTACCAGCGATTCGTCTGGTCCGGGTCTGGCCAGACCGGACGCGTTTCCCGAATACAAGCACCCCAAAAAGAAGTGGCGGCTCAAAACCGGCGCCACGCCGCAGTGGTACAAAGCTCGCTCGGGCGTGCGCACCCGGGCGCAATCAGGCGCAGCCCGCGTGGCGCGCTTTCGGCCCACCAAACCTCGTTAACCTGATGCTGACCGCGCAGGGGCTCACCGCTCCCGCGGCCCAGACTTCCCAGACGTCTTTTTTATCCCATGTCCGACCCCCAAACCGACAAGCCCGACGAACTCGCAGGCACCGAGCAACCTTTTGTGCAGCATCTGATGGAGCTGCGCGACCGGATGATCAAGGCCGTCATCGCCATCGGCATTGCCGCTGCGGTGCTGGCTTTTTTCCCGGGGCCTGGCGCGCTGTACGACATATTGGCTGCGCCGCTGGTGGCGACACTGCCTAAAGGTGCGACGCTGATCGCCACCAACGTGATCTCGCCGTTTGTGGTGCCGATCAAGATTTTGTTCATGGCGGCCTTCATGATCGCGCTGCCTGTGGTGCTGTACCAGGTGTGGGCCTTTGTCGCACCGGGTCTGTATTCGCACGAGAAAAAACTCGTCATGCCGCTGGTGGTGTCCAGCACGCTGCTGTTTTTCTTTGGCGTGGCGTTTTGCTATTACGTCGTGTTTGGCCAGGTTTTCAGCTTTATCCAGAGCTTTGCGCCCAAGTCCATCACGGCTGCGCCAGACATTGAGGAATACCTTAATTTCGTGCTGGGCATGTTTTTGGCGTTTGGCATGGCCTTTGAGGTGCCAATCGCTGTTATTTTGCTGGTCCGCATGGGCGTGCTCACAGTCGCCCAGCTGCGTCAGTACCGTGGTTATTTCTGGGTGATTGCAGCCATCGGCACGGCATTGGTGACGCCGCCGGATGCGGGCTCCATGCTGATGCTGCTGGCGGTGGTCGGCGGGCTGTATGAGGTCGGCATCCTGGCCGCCCAGCTATTTCTTCGCAGCACTAAAGCGCCTGCTGACGACAGCGCTGCCGAAGCCAATAAATTGTAGGTGTTTTTGGCTGTTGCGGCAGGAAATATGGGGCTAATTGCTATGTTTTATACAGCAATTCGTCGCGATTAACGTCAGCTCTTAGCGCGGCACTCTTGGCCGGGGCCGCTTGCTCGGCGTCACGGCGATCTCGGTTTTGCTGTCTCTGCGCAGTACGCTCACCGGCGCGGCCATGCCGGGTTTGAGGCCGGCAACAGCGCTGAGCAATTCAGCCACGGTGCTGACGGCTTTGCCATCAACTGCCACAACCACGTCGCCAGGCTGAATGCCGGCCTGCGCTGCCGGGCCGTTTTGCAGCACGCCGGTGATGATCACGCCATTTTTGACCTTGACGTTAAAGGTTTCGGCCAGCTCGGCGTTGAGCTCCTGCGGCTCCACGCCAATCCAGCCGCGCGTGACCTGGCCGTCTTTGACGATGCCTTCCAGCACCTGTTTGGCAGTAGATACGGGTATTGCAAAGCCAATGCCCATGGAGCCGCCCGAGCGCGAGTAAATCGCCGTGTTGATGCCCATCAGTGCGCCGTTTACATCGACCAGTGCGCCGCCTGAATTGCCGGGGTTGATGGCTGCGTCAGTCTGGATGAAGTTCTCGAAGGTGTTGATGCCGAGCTGGTTGCGACCCAGTGCGCTGACGATGCCGCCGGTCACGGTCTGGCCCACGCCGAAGGGGTTGCCAATCGCCAGCACCGGGTCGCCCACCTGCAGTGACTCGGAATTGCCCAGCACGATGACCGGGAGTTTGTCGAGTTCGATCTTTAAAATCGCCAGGTCGGTGTCGGGGTCGGTGCCTATGACCTTGGCGATGGCCTTGCGGCTGTCGTTCAAGATGACCTCAATCTCGTCAGCACCTTCGACCACATGGTTGTTGGTCAGGATGTAGCCAGTGGCGCTGATGATGACGCCGCTGCCCAGCCCGCCCTGCGGCTCGCCACGGCCCTGGTCGCCATAGAAAAACTTGAACCACGGGTCGTCGGAATGCGGGTTTTTGGCCGCTGCCTTGCTGGTGTTGATGCTGACCACCGCTGCCGACGCTATTTTGGCCGCCGCGCTGAAGCTGCCGACCGCGCTGGCAGTGCGCTGCCCACCGCCCGCAGGCGCCTCAAGTACCGCTATCGAGCTCAACGTGAGGCGGCGGTCCAGCCACTGCGGCTTGAGCGTCGCCACCACAAAGTAAGCCGCCAGAAAAACGGTAGTGGTTTGTGAAAACAGGAGCCAGAATTTGCGCATGGTGGAAGATTAAAAAAAAGCAGGAAAGCAAAAAAAAGAGCGGTGCTGCAACTTGGGCATTTTCGCCCAGTTTGTTCCGGGCAATGGTCTGCCGGGAACAATGCCTTAAAACGTGATACTTTCGCGCATGGGTTTCGATCGTTACGGGTCACCACCCGCCCTCAATACCGGAGATTCGCATGAAAGCTTCCAGCGTCCTGGCCACCATCGGCAACACCCCGCACATTCGGGTCAACCGCCTGTTCGGCGCGGCTTGCCAGACCCACCATATCTATATCAAGTCCGAGCGCGGCAACCCGGGTGGCTCCATCAAGGACCGCATTGCCCTGGCGATGGTCGAAGCGGCTGAGCAATCAGGTGCCTTGACGCCGGGCGGCACCATCATTGAGCCGACCTCGGGCAACACGGGTGTCGGGCTGGCGGTGGTGGCGGCTGTGAAAGGCTACAAATTGCTGCTGGTCATGCCAGAGAGCATGAGCATCGAACGCCGCCGCCTGATGCTGGCGTATGGCGCGCGTTTTGATTTGACCCCGCGCGAGAAAGGCATGAACGGGGCGATTGCCCGGGCCAAAGAGCTGCTGGCACAAACGCCGGGTGCATGGATGCCGCAGCAGTTCGAAAACCCCGCCAATATCGACGCCCATGTGCGCACGACAGCCGCAGAAATAGTGGCTGACTTTCCGAACGGTGTGGATTACCTGATCACCGGTGTCGGTACGGGCGGCCACCTCACCGGCGTGGCGCAGGTGCTGAAAGCCAGATTTCCCAACACCAAGGTGTTTGCGGTCGAGCCTGCGGCGTCCCCTGTCATCAGTGGCGGCAAGCCGTCACCGCACCCGATTCAGGGCATAGGCGCGGGCTTTATCCCGGCTAATTTGCACGTTGCGCTGCTGGACGGCGTGATCCAGGTCGAGGGCGAGGCCGCCAAAGATTACGCACGCCGCAGCGCTACCGAGGAGGGCTTGCTGGTCGGCATCTCTTCGGGTGCCACACTGGCCGCGATTGCCCAGAAGCTGCCAGAGATTGTGGCGGGCAGCACCGTGTTGGGTTTTAACTACGACACGGGGGAGCGCTACTTGTCGGTTGAGGGGTTTCTGCCTTGAACCCGTCGCCAGCTGTTGTCGCGCCCCGCGCCTTGCTGGTCGCCGCGTTTGACCAGCTCTTGACGCCCGAGCGTTTTAAGGACTACGCACCGAACGGCCTGCAGGTCGAAGGCAAGGCAGAGGTGCGCAAAATCATCTCCGGCGTCACCGCCAGCCTGGCGTTGATTGAAGCAGCTGTTGCCAGCAAAGCCGACGCTATTTTTGTCCACCACGGTCTTTTCTGGCGTGGCCAGGATGGCCGGGTGACCGGCTGGATGAAGCAGCGCCTGGCGCTGCTGCTGGCGCACGACATCAACCTGCTGGCCTACCACCTGCCATTGGACGCACACCCCGAGCTGGGCAACAACGCGCAACTGGGACGGCTGTTAGGTTTGCGCGCCCATGAGGGCGAGCAGGGGCGTTTTGCAGACAACCGCCTGGGTTTTATGGGGTGCCGCGTGGATGGTGGCAGTTTTGCCTCCGCAGAGGCGCTTGCTCAATGCCTTGAAATAACATTAAAACGGTCTGTGGTGCAGGTAGGAAATGCGCCAGGCGCTATTAAAAACATAGCGTGGTGTACCGGCGGCGCCCAAGGCTATTTTGAAGCCGCGATTGCCGCCGGGGCCGACGCGTTCATCACCGGCGAAATTTCAGAACCGCAGGCCCACTACGCCCGCGAAATGGGTGTGCCGTTTTTTGCCTGCGGCCACCATGCCTCGGAGCGCTACGGTGCGCCTGCCGTGGCAGCGCATGTGGCTGCGCGATTTGGTCTGGCGCATGAGTTCATTGATATTGGCAATCCAGCATGATCCCAACGCCATTGGATTTACCCTTGCTCATCACCATGGGCGATGCCGCCGGCATCGGGCCGGAGATCATCGCGAAGGCTTTTCGCGAAGCGCCACTTGAGTTGCAGGGCTGTGTGATCGTCGGTGACATCGCTACCCTGCGCCGGGCCGCCGCGCTGGTCGCCGAACCGTTGCCCTTGCCGGTGCTGCAGCTCGAATCTCTGGCCGGAGCCATGTCTCTTCCGCCTGGCTGTATTCCAGTTCTACAAAAATGTGCGCTTGTTGCGCCCGTATCTTTGGGCCAGGTGAGTGGCACGGCGGGTCTTGCAGCGGCCCACTGCATTGTTTGGGCCGCGCGTGCAGTGCTGGCCGGCGAGGCCGCGGGCATGGTGACCGCGCCGATACATAAAGAGGCGCTCAGTGCTGCCGGTGGCTGGGTGTCGCGTTTTCCGGGCCATACCGAGATGCTGCAGGCCGAGGCCGCTGAATTTTTGGGGAAATCTGTTGAAGCGGTGCCGGTGCGCATGATGCTGGCTAACGACGAACTTAAAACCGTGTTGGTCAGCATTCACATGTCGCTGCGGCGGGCCATTGAGGCGGTGACGTTTGACAACGTCTTGCAAACCCTGCGCATCACGCACCACGCCTTGAGCGCCATGCTGGGGCGGGCACCCCA
>JANXTM010000076.1 GCA_025352405.1 Polaromonas sp. | reverse complement strand
TGAACTGACCCCCAGAAGTTGGACGGTTGCCGTTGCGCCAACTATGCGGTGTTTCTCAGCCGGTACTCCACCGGGCTGAGCCCTTTCAGTTTGAGCTTGATGCGCTCATGGTTGTAGTAGTGCACGTAATCATGCACGCCCGCTTCGAGTTCATCAATGCTTTTGGGTGCTGCAAGATGGAAGTACTCGGCTTTTAAGGTGCCGAAGAAGCTCTCAATTACCGCGTTGTCAAAGCAGTTGCCCTTACGGCTCATGCTTTGCTTGACGCCACGCTGCGCAAGCATCGCTCGATAGGGCTGCATCTTGTAGTGCCAGCCTTGGTCCGAGTGTACGATCAGCCCCGTCGTACACTCGGTCCGCGAAAGCGCTACCTGCAGCGTGCTGGCTACCAGGTCGAAGACGGGACGTCTCGCCATTTGGTGCGCGACGATCTCGCCGTTATAGAGATCCATGCAGGCAGACAGATAGAGCTTGTTGCCATTTACATTGAACTCGGTGACATCTGTCGCCCACTTCTGGTTTGGCGCGGCTGCGCAGAAGTCACGTTCCAGCACGTTCGGCACGTGCGCATCGCTGATACCTGGGACAGGCCGGGAACGCTTCTTCGCCCGGATCACCGCGCGCAGCCCCATCTTGTGCATCAGACGCTGCACGTACTTGTGGTTGACCGGTTCCGCCAATGAATTGCATAGCGCCGCCGTAATTCTTCTGTATCCGTAGCGGCCTCTGTGCTCGTCATAGACGGCGCGGATCCTGGGCTCCATAGCGCTCTGTGGGTTTGCTCGCTGGGCCGCGTGGCACTGGTAGTAGAACGTACTACGTGCCAAGCCTGCTACCTGCAGTAGGTCCACCAATTTATATTGCTGCCTCAATCCGGTAATCAGACGCGCTTTGTCGGCGCAGCTGATCTCCTCGACCAGATTAAGGCTTGCAATTTTTTTAAGTACGCCACCTCCGCGCGTAGTCGCTCGTTCTCTTCGCGCAAGGCCTGCGCCGAATCGGTGATGGCCGTGCTTGGCGGCGCTGGGCAGCGTCGTTCTTTCTTCATATTGGAGTGCTCTTGTTCCCTGATCCCGAGGGCCTCCACGCCGCCTTCATCAAGCTTGCGTCGCCAGGCCACGACTTGGTTGGGATTGCGGATGTCATAGACCGCCGCGACCTGCCGGCTCGAAAGCTGCTCACGGTTCTGATGGGACAGTACCTGCAACTTGAACTGCGCACTGTACCTGCTGCGCTTTGGTCGTAGCCCGTCAATGCCGTGCAGGCGGTAGTGGCTCACCCAGGTGCGGATCTTCTCCTCAGGCACGGACCACTGCCGCGCCAGCAGCTTCGCTCCGCCGTCCCCAGCCAAAAAGCTCTTGACCACCTTGAGCTTGAACTCTACTTGATACTTCTTCATGAAACCCCTTGAAGTTTGTCCAACTTCTGGGGGGCAGTTCAAACCCCGGGGCGATTCAACCTATTGCACACGGTATTGGCAACCCGCCGTACGATCCCACGGCCCATGCGGCTGAAGTCCTGCGAACCTTCGCGGGTATCGAGCGGACCTGACCTACTATCAATCGTTGCAACGCGCTCGACCAGGAACGCCTAGGACGAAGGCGACTAAAAATGCGCCAGATGTATATCCATAACTGACTGGATGCAGCCAATGCGCAACAGGCTGTGGTTGAGTCTTTGCCACTTTAGGCAGGTATTTGGCATCGGCAGGCTGGCTGCAAATCGATCTGCTCGAAAGCAGTCACTCGCGAAAGGCGGCTCGTGGCCCAACCCGGCCTATCACCCGACGAACTTTATTTGCTCTAGTCAACAGCAGGCAAAACCCCTCACTCCACCGTCACGCTCTTCGCCAAGTTACGCGGCTTGTCCACGTCCGTGCCCCGTGCGCAGGCCGTGTGGTACGCCAGCAATTGCAGCGGCACCACATGCAACAGCGGCGACAGTGCGCCGTAGTGCTCGGGCATACGGATGACGTGCACGCCTTCGTCGCTGGTGATGCGGGTATCGGCATCGGCCAGCACGTAAAGCACGCCGCCCCGGGCGCGGACTTCTTGCAGGTTGCTTTTGAGCTTTTCCAGCAGCGCATCGTTCGGCGCGACGGTGACAACGGGCATGGCGCTGGTCACGAGGGCCAGCGGGCCGTGTTTGAGTTCGCCCGCAGGGTAGGCTTCTGCATGGATGTAGCTGATTTCTTTGAGCTTGAGTGCGCCTTCCATGGCGATGGGGTAGTGGAGACCTCGCCCCAGGAACAACGCGTTTTCTTTGGCGACGAAATCTTGTGACCACGCGATGATTTGCGGCTCCAGCGCAAGCACGGCTTGCAAGGCGACGGGCAGGTGGCGCATGGCTTTGAGGTGCTTGGCTTCTTCATCGTCGCTCAAACGGCCTTTGCTTTGCGCCAGGGCAAGCGTCAACAAGAACAAACCGGCCAGTTGTGCGGTAAAGGCTTTGGTGGAGGCGACACCGATTTCCACGCCGGCGCGGGTGATGTAGGCCAGCTTGCATTCACGCACCATGGCGCTGGTGGCGACGTTGCAGACCGTGAGCGTGTGCGCCATGCCCAAGGATTGCGCGTGGCGCAGTGCAGCCAGGGTATCGGCAGTTTCGCCGGACTGGGTGATGGTGACGATCAGCGTGTTGGGGTTGGGCACTGAATCGCGGTAGCGGTATTCGCTGGCCACTTCGACCTGGGTGGGGATTTTGGCGATGCTTTCCAGCCAGTATTTGGCCACGCAGCCGCTGTAATAGCTGGTGCCGCAGGCGAGGATCAGCACGTTGTCGATGGCTTTGAAGGTGGCAAACGCACCTTCACCGGGCTTGTGGTTGCCAGCCGCTTCGAACAACTCGGGCACGATGCCAGCGACACCATCCAGGGTGTCGGCAATGGCACGGGGCTGCTCAAAAATCTCTTTTTGCATGTAGTGGCGGTAAGGGCCAAGCTCTGCCGCACCGCTGTGGGCGGTGACGGTTTTGACATCACGTTGCACGGGTTTGTGGGCCTTGTCGACCACCCAGTATTTGCCCAGCTGCACATCCACCACGTCGCCTTCTTCGAGGTAGACGATTTGGTCGGTGACACCCGCCAGGGCCATCGCATCGCTGGCAAGAAAGTTTTCGGAATGGTCCTTGCCGACGCCCAGAATCAAGGGCGACCCGGCGCGCGCACCGATCACACGGTGTGGCTCGTCTTTGGAGAGCACTGCAATCGCATACGCGCCATGCAACTGGGGCAGCGCGGCTTTGACGGCGTCGAACAAGTCCCCGGCGTAGAGCGAATCGACCAAATGGGCAATGACTTCGGTGTCGGTTTGGCTGGTGAAGACGTAGCCTTTGGCCTTGAGGGCGGCCCGTAACTCGTCGTGGTTTTCAATGATGCCGTTATGGACCAAAGCGATGCGTCCAGGGCGGGTTTCGGTGGCGGGTGTTGCACCCGTTGCGTCAACCGCTACTGGGCCATGGCTGAAATGCGGATGGGCGTTGTGCACCGCAGGCACGCCGTGGGTAGCCCAGCGCGTGTGCGCAATGCCGGTCATGCCAGTGATGTGGTCAGCACTGACCTGCTCCAGCAACTCGGCCACGCGGGAGGTGCTGCGGGCGCGCTTCAGACCCCCGTCAAAAACGGCAACGCCGCAGGAGTCGTAGCCCCGGTATTCCAAGCGTTGCAGGCCCTGCACCAGGACAGGAACGATATTGCGAAGAGAAACTGCGCCGACGATGCCACACATAAGAAGCTCCTTGGAAACCGACAAAATGTACAAAACCTACAGGCCGTGCTGTAACAGGATGGTTGCTACTGTAGAGCCAGTGTTATTTAATATGTGATTGATTTTGTTTATTTTTTGAAATTAAATTTCCTTACATGTTTATGATGGCGAATAATTTCACAAAGCTTATTTTTATGGAAAAAATCAGCACCGCAACATCAGGCATGCTGGATGCCGTGGACATGCAGTTGCTAGACCAGCTTCAGCACGATGCCTCGCTCAGCAACCAAGACCTCGCCGCCCTGGTTCACGTGTCGCCGCCGACCTGTTTGAGGCGGGTAAAACGCTTGCGTGAGGCGGGTTTGATTGAGCGACAAATTGCGATTTTGAGCAGCGACCGGCTGGCCCCACTGCTGGGCCATGGTTTGACGGTGATTGTGGATATCACGCTCGACCAGCAGGGTGCAGCCCAACAGCAGGCGTTTGAAGACCGCGTGAGCCTGGACGACGCGGTGCAGCAGTGCTATCGCGTGGCGTCGGGGCCCGATTTTGTGCTGATCGTGGCCACCCGCGACATGCCAGCCTATTTGGCGCTGACGCAGCGGCTGTTCACCAGCGATGCGAACGTGCGCAACGTGAAGGCGTTCTTCAGCGTCAAAAGAGCCAAATTTGAACCAAAAATGCCTCTACCGCTTACTGAATGAGCTTAGGCAGCTATGAAATAAATAGCAAATTAGCCTCCCCAGTACACACTACGCAGGCAGCGGCAAGGTGAAGTACAGCGTGCACCCGGCGTCTTTTTCGCCCGTGGCCCAGACGGTGCCCCGATGGCGCTCAACGATTTTGCGGGTCAGCGCCAAACCAATGCCGGTGCCTTCAAACTCAGTCTCACTGTGCAGGCGCTGGAACATGCCAAACAGCCGGTCGCTGAACTGCGGGTCAAACCCGACACCGTTGTCAGTGACAAAAAATACGGCATGGCTGTCCGTGTGGGGCTTCCACCCCAGCGTAATGTGCGGCACAGCCCGGGTACGGCTGTATTTGAGGGCGTTAGACAGCAGGTTGCTCCAGACCTGGCGCATCAAAATCGGGTCGCAATGGACTTGGGGGAAATCAGGCGCAATCACCCATTGGGTACGGCGACCCTGGTGGCGTTGCGGTTCGGCTTCGGTCTCGGAGACCACGGCACGCAAGGCGTCCTTCACCAGCAAGCCCATGTCCAGCGGCATCTCACGCAGAGCCGTACGGCCCAGGCGCGCCAGATCCAGCAGGCCGTCAATCAAACGCCCCATGTTGCGCACTGAATGGTCCATTTGGTCGAGGCAGGGCATGAAAGCCAGCACATTGCCCTGGCCCGCAGCCTCGCGGCCCAGCTCGATGTAGTGGTTGACATGGCGTAGCGGCGAGCGCAAATCGTGTGACACGGTGTACGAAAAGCTTTCCAGTTCGGCGTTCGCGGCTTCGAGTTGCTTGGTGCGCTCTTGCACGCGGTCTTCCAACTCGGCATTCAGGTTTTGTTGCAAATCCTGGGTTTTGCGGATTTCTGACAAATCGTGGATCAGGCAGGCAAACCCCAGCATGTGGCCGGACGCGTCACGCAGCGGTGTGATAACCGAATGCGCCCAAAACCGCCCGCCCTGCTTGGAGGTGACCCAATCATAGGCTTCAAACTGACCATGGGTGCGGGCCACGTGCAGACGCTCTTCGGCCTGCGTCCGGGCATCCGGATCAGGCTCAAGCAGCAGCGCCAGGGACTGGCCGGTCACTTCCGCAGCGCTGTAGCCTTGCAGGCTCTGGGCACTGGTGCTCCAGCTGGTAATCAAGCCCAGCGCATCGGTGAAGTAGATGCCATAGTCTTCGATACCCTCCACCATCAGGCGAAAGCGCTCTTCGCTTTCGACCAGTTCAGCCGAGCGCTCACGGATGGCGCGCTCCAGGTCGCTGTTGATGCGCTGCAACGCGTTTTCGGCCGCACGCCGGGCGGTGATGTCCACCATGGACATGCGGCAATTGACAAAACGGCCTTCAAAATCCAGCACTGAACTGACATTCAACAGTGCAGTAAAGCAACTGCCGTCTTTGCGGCGAATCTCATACGCTTGTTCTTCCGTGTGACGGCCGGCTAACAGCCAGCTGAACAGCAAATTAAAACGCAGCTCGTCCGCCGCGTGCAGGAGGCTGCGGAACTCCAGCTGCCCCACCACTTCGTTGCGCACCCAACCCAGCCAGCCCAGGGCAGTTTGGTTGATGGCCTCGAACTTGCCACGCACGTCCAGCGAGAGGTAGCCACAGGGGGCGTGGTCGTACAAATCGTTCACCTGCAACAGCGCGTTGTGCAGCTGGTAGTTAGAACGAATCAGGTCTTGGGTACGCTGCTCGACGCGCTGCTCCAGTTGCGCATTGAGCTCCCGGATTTGCTGCTCACGCAGGTGCAGCTCGGTGATGTCACGCGACACGGCGAGCAGCAGGTTGACGTGACCACTGTCGTCAGCGATGGGGGAAACCACGGTGTCCCACCAGCGGGGGGTACGCTTCAGGGTATAGCCAAAGGCAGAAAACCGCACGGTACGGCCTTCGCGCCCACCGATCAGCGCTTCACGCACAGCACCGCGCTCAGGCGGCTCCCAAATACTGAGCCAATTGACGAGGTTGATCTGGTCAGGGCTGATCAGCTCCAGCAAACGGCAACCCGAGTCGCTGATTTGCTGGATGCGACCATCGAGTGACAAGACCAGCAGACAGTCATGTCCGCTGCTGACGATCAGGCGGTTCAAGCGGTCTTGGTCTACCAACATTGCCCCGTTGGCGCCAGGCATCCCATTGCCGTCACCTGGAATGGCCCGCGCGTCAAACCCCATCATGGTCAGTCAACCTTCTTCTGGCTGACTTTTTGGGGCCTGGCCCAGTTGGTCAGCTGCAACTGCTTGGCTCGCTCAATGCTCAAGGCTCCGGCTGGGGTGCTTTTGGTGAGGGTTGAACCCGCGCCCACCGTGCCACCTTGGCCGATGGTGATCGGGGCAACCAACACGCAGTTACTGCCAACATGCACATCGTCTTCGATCACGGTACGGTGTTTGTTGGCCCCGTCGTAGTTGGCGGTGATGCTGCCTGCGCCATAGTTGACGCGTTCGCCCACGGTGGCGTCACCCAAGTAGGCCAAATGGTTGGCTTTAGCGCCCTTGGCGAGGGTGGAGTTTTTGACTTCAACGAAGTTGCCAATATGAACTTCAGCACCCAAATTCGCACCAGGGCGCAGCCGGGCGAAGGGGCCAATCAACGCGCCTTCCCCGACCTGTACACCGAGCTTTTCACCGTCAATGTGGGTAAAGGGGTGAATCACCGCACCAGCCGCAATGCGGGCATTGGCAATGACGCAGTTCGCCCCGATGCGCACGCCCTCACCCAAATCCACCTGGCCTTCAAACACGCAGTTCACGTCAATGTCCACGTCCTGGGCGCAGGTCAGCGTGCCGCGCACGTCCAGGCGGGCCGGGTCGGCAAGACGCACGCCTTGCGCCATCAGTTGCAATGCGTTGCGGCGCTGAAAGGCGCGCTCCAGTTCGGCAAGCTGCACGGGGCTGTTCACGCCATCGACCTGCACACGGTCAGCGATACAGCGGGCCTGCACAGTGGCACCATCAGCGACAGCAAATTCAACAATGTCGGTCAGGTAAAACTCACCCTGCACGTTGTCGTTGCGCAGGCGGGCCAGCCAGGTTTTGAGCTGCACATTGGGCACGGCCAGCACGCCGGTGTAGATCTCGGTCAGGGCACGCTGGGCGAGGGTCGCGTCTTTGTGCTCGACGATGGCCTGGACGCCAGCGCCGCCTCCTTCACCACGCACGATGCGACCATAGCCAGCAGGGTCGGGCATGTCTACCGTCAGCAGCGCCAGATGACGGCCTGCACAGTCGTCGATCAGGTCACGCAGGGTGCCTTCAGCGATCAAAGGCACATCGCCATTCAAGACCAAGGCGATGCCATCGTCGGGCAGCACAGGCACAGCCTGCTGTACAGCATGGCCGGTACCCAACTGGGGTTCCTGGCGCACAAAATTCAAGATAGATTGGCCTGTAGCGCAATCCCAGTGGGCTACAGCTGCTTCAACTTCTGTAGCACCGTGGCCGGTAATCACCGTCACGCTGCGGGCGTTCAAGCGCGCGGCGGTGCCCATCACGTGCGCTAACAAAGCGCGGCCTGCGAGGCGGTGCAGCACCTTGGGTAAACGGCTTTTCATGCGCGTGCCCTTGCCTGCAGCCATGATGACCACATCTATCGGAAGACCACCTGCTGTTGGGGGGTGTGGGGTATTGTTTATGCTGTCGGTCATGAAAATTTCCTTGCGCCCTGCCAAGCGTCGTTCTGTACTGCGGTTAAACCAAGGGGTGCCATCTGCCGTGCATCGCCCCAGCCTCACCAGAATTATCGGGCTGTTGATGCTAAGTTACCTACTGAGCGCGTGCAGCGCCATCAAAGTGGTCTACAACCAATCACCACAGCTGACCTACTGGTGGCTGGATGGCTACCTGGACTTCCCCAGTGCGCAGTCGCCTCAAGTGCGCATGGAGCTGAGCCACTTGCAGCAATGGCATCAGCGCACCCAACTGCCGGGGTATGCCGATTTGCTACAAAAAGTAGAGCTTCTCATGCCCATCCAGATTGCACCAGAGCAGATTTGTAGTCTTGTAGATGATGTGAAAAGCAAGGTGGAGACCCTGGCAGCGCAGGCCGAACCGGCCATCACCACGATGGCCTTGAGTCTGAATGC
The DNA here is from genome assembly GCA_025352405.1 of Polaromonas sp. Taxonomy (GTDB): domain Bacteria; phylum Pseudomonadota; class Gammaproteobacteria; order Burkholderiales; family Burkholderiaceae_C; genus Polaromonas. The sequence continues at coordinate 2,132 of JANXTM010000076.1, read as the reverse complement.
AGATCAAATCCGTACCCTTAATGCCAAGTACGCCCAAAGCAATGCCAAATGGCGAGACGATTGGATGGATGCCAGTGCCAGCGCGCAAGCCAAAAAACGCTATGACCAGCTGCTTGACCGCGCAGAAATGCTCTATGGCCGCGTAACGGCCACCCAAAAAGGCCTATTGCGCGAAGACAGTACCAATCCACGCTACGACACCCGGCTGGGCTACGCTGAGCGAATTCGTCGCCAGCAGGACATCGCGCAAACTCTGCAAAAAATAGCACAGGAACAACCCAAACCAGAGCAGGCAAAAGCGCTGGTTCAAGGGTTGTTTGTGCGATCGTTGACATCGCCTGATCCGGTGTACCAAAACTACCTCGATGGTTTGGTGCAGGACGGCTGTGCCCGATTCGCCCAGCTGCACAACACGACCAGTGTGGAGCAGCGTGCGTTTGCCACCAAGCGACTGCAAGGCTACGCACGCGATGCGCGGGATTTGGCGGCTGTGACTATGCGCTGATTCAGGCTTGCACTTGCAACGCGGCCCACATGGCTTGGTCGCGCTCGGCCGTCCAGATACGAGGGGTTTTCAGACCTGAAGCTTCATCAAAGGCACGGCTTACGTCAAACGGCAGGCAGTGTTCGTAGATGAAGACTTGACCAAAAACAGGGTCCATGTGCTGACGGGTATGGGCCATAGCCGCTTTCAAATCCATATTTGCAGCAGCGGCCTCTTTCCCGCAACGGAACAGGGTTTCAACCCACAGCGTGGTGTAGTCCAGCGCTTTGTTCACATTGGCATTGCCTTTCATGGCTTCACCACGACCAGGAACAATCGCTTCGGCATTCAAGGCGCGCAGGGCGTCTAACGTAGCCGGCCACTCGGCGAGTTGCGCATCCCCTGTATACACGCCCGCGTTGTACTCCACCAAATCGCCAGAGAACAGCACTTTTTCTTCTGCAACCCAAGCGATGGTGTCACCGCGGGTGTGACCATGACCAGGTTGCCAAATCTGAACTTTGACGCCCCCCAAGTCGACAGTCAACTTGCCAGGAACTTCACCTTGCGTAGGATCCCCACCACCGATCACCAAGGTGGGCCAGGTCAGACCAGGCACGCCTTCAGCACCACGGAACAGGCGTGGAAAACGTTCCATCTCGCTCTTCATGTCCTCGGCACCGCGCTCAATGATGAGGTCGAGGGTACCTTGGCTGGCGATGACTTCAGTAGCACCTTCGGCAATGTAGGCACTTGCTCCCAGCACGCGAACAGCGTGGTAATGGGTCAGCAGAACGTACTTGATGGGCTTGTCACTGACGGTACGGATACGGGCAATCAGGTCTTGGGCCATCGCGGGTGTGGCGGTGGCATCGCTGACCATGATGAATTTATCGCCAATGATGACACCAGAATTCGGATCCCCTTCAGCGGTGTAAGCCCAGCAATGGGCACTGAGTTGCTCAAAAGTGATGGTTTTGTCGACGAGGTCAGCTTGACTGGCGAAGGCTTTGGACATGAAGTGTCTCCTGAAGTGGTTTATAGGTTGGAAAAGCACTTCAATATTTTACCTAATCGTAACTAATTTCTTATGGGTAAATTTTTAAGTAAAAGAGAGGGAGTTGTGGACATGTTGAATTGGAAGTAAAAATGAAGGTACAAAGACAAAACCCCCCACTGTTTTCACAGAGGGGGGTTTTGAGGGCTGTAAGAGCCTGACAATGACCTACTTTCACACGGGAATCCGCACTATCATCGGCGCAAAGTTGTTTCACGGTCCTGTTCGGGATGGGAAGGGGTGGTACCAACTCGCTATGGTCATCAGGCATAACTTGGTGTCGAGCTGATCTTTTGAGGGATCAACCTAACGAATTCATAGAGTTTGGAATTAGCTTTTAGAGGTTACTGTTGTGACAGTATTTTGAATGCGTCAACTTGGCATAACACCCTTGATCGACAAGATCAAAGTTATAGGGTCAAGTCGCACGAGCAATTAGTATCAGTTAGCTTAACGCATTACTGCGCTTCCACACCTGACCTATCAACGTCCTGGTCTTGAACGACTCTTTAGGGGGCTCAAGGCCCCGGCAGATCTCATCTTGAAACGAGTTTCCCGCTTAGATGCTTTCAGCGGTTATCTCTTCCACAC
>JANXTM010000070.1 GCA_025352405.1 Polaromonas sp. | reverse complement strand
GGCCGCACTGGCGGCCTTCGGCGCAGCAGCGCTGGTCTTTCCCGATAAAAAAATCATGCTGCAATACACCACCACCAGCCCGCGCCTGCACCAGCTGCTGGGTGTTGAGCCTGCAAATCCTCAAGCAAAATAGGAGTCTGCGGCAGCAAATACGAGGGTAACACGCTATAGTTTTAGTAGCGAGCTGTTCGATACTGCTTCAACTACGCCAGCGCTTGCAGACGCATGGCATGAGGCGCATAACCGTGGTTCAGCGGCCCGCTGCCGGCACCCGTGCGCACCCCGGCACCCGCTTTAATAGCCCCACGCACATAAGCCCGGGCGGCTTCGACGGCATCCCGCAGCGAGCAACCCAGCGCCAGGTGCGCAGCAATGGCAGAAGACAACGTACAGCCGGTGCCATGGGTATTGGCGGTGTGAATGCGCGGGGCACGCATCCAATGCGGCGCACCACTGGCGTCCATCAGCAAATCGCTCACCGCATCGCCAGCCAGATGTCCGCCCTTGAGCAACACCGCGCGCGCTCCCAGTTTCAAAAGCTCACGCGCGGCAACTTCCATGGCCTGCTGACTGCCCAGCGGTCGGCCAACCAGCATGGCGGCTTCATCCAGATTGGGCGTGACCAGCATGGCACGCCCAAACAGCTCCTGCACTAGCGCCTCGATGGCTGGGCGGTCAATCAACACCGCGCCGCTGGTGGCCACCATCACCGGGTCCAGCACCACGCACTGCAAGGCATGCCGGTCAATCGCCTCGGCTACAACGCGCACGATATCAGGCGAATGCAGCATGCCAATCTTGACGGCATCCACGCCAATGTCTTCAAGCACCGCATCGATCTGGTCGCGCAGCATTTGCGGTGGCACCCCATGGATAGCGCGCACACCAGTAGTGTTTTGCGCTGTCAGCGCTGTAATCGCCGTCATCCCGTAGCAGCCCAGCGCGGAGAATGTTTTGAGGTCGGCCTGAATGCCGGCACCACCGCCACTGTCTGATCCTGCAATGCTTAACAGGCGGGGGTAGTGGGCAGTCAAGGGCTGGTTTGTCATGAGGGTAATGCTAGCAAGGTTGATGGAAGCGCGTCACGCCCTGCGTATCTGTACGATAAAAAAAAGGCACTGCAAGCAGTACCTTTTTTTAAATTCTCAATAGTGCCCGAACCCGGGCTTTGACCGGTGACGCTCACCCCTTCTTGTTGGCCTTTGCAGGCACTGCAGGCGCGGTGTTGTCGGTGTCAAGCGCGGCGTCTGAATCTTCATTCAGCACCGCTTCGAACTCAGCCAGTTCTTCGCCAATAGCTGCGTATTTTTTGGACTTTGCTTTGTTGTCTATCCATTTAAGAGCTGCGGCTTCAAGGTCTTCCCTGAAATGCGCGAGGGCCGATTCCTTGACGGTTTTCGTCGCAGTCTTAGCTGTGGAGATCCAGAGCTCTATCAGGTCAGACAAGCCGTTGTCAAACTCGTCAAAGGTTTCAATGTGGACCCACTGGCCGCTTTTATCAAACATTTTTTCTTTCGGTTGTTACGGGCCAGCCCAGCCATGAAAAAAGCACCTAGGCTTGGGGCCTAAGTGCTTGAACTTTTTCTTGTTTTTGGCTCCTCGACCTGGGCTCGAACCAGGGACCTACGGATTAACAGTCCGGCGCTCTACCAACTGAGCTATCGAGGAATACAGCCTCAAATTATAGCGTCTATTTTTAGCTTTTTTGGAATTACATCAACGCAGATTAAATTTATGCGCGCGGAATGCATTGCAAAAACGTGCTCGACTACCATGGGCGCATGTTTGCTACTGCGCATCAATTATCTAGACACGGTGCACATGGCTGCCGGCAGTTTTGCCGCTAGGCACCTGAAAGATGGCCAAGTCCCAACGCCCCCTGCCTTGGCTGGATGCCGGTGAAAGCTTTCCGCCGGTTGCGACCGCATGGGGTCACGCTGACCCCGCACCGGGTTTGCTGGCGGCTGGCGCGGCGCTGGATGTGCCGACACTGGTTCAGGCTTATTCGCAAGGGATTTTCCCGTGGTTCAGCGAGGGGCAGCCAGTGCTGTGGTGGAGCCCGAACCCGCGCATGGTGCTGAACACTGCACGCTTCAAGCTGCACCGTTCCCTGCGTAAAAGCCTGAGCCATCTTCTGGATGCGGAGCGGCTTGAAATCCGGTTTGACCATGATTTTGAGCGTGTCATTCAGGCCTGCGCCCACAAGCCGCGTGCGGGCCAGTCTGGCACATGGATTGTTCCGGACATGGTGAAGGCTTATGGCAGCCTGTACAAGGCGGGCCATGCACACAGCGTTGAAACCTGGATAGACGGCGAGCTGGCGGGTGGGCTGTATTGCGTCAACCTGGGTGGCATGGTGTTTGGGGAGTCGATGTTTGCGCATCAAACCGATGCCTCCAAAATCGCGCTTTGCGCGCTGGTGGCTTTTTGTGGCGCGCACCACATCACGATGATTGACTGCCAGCAAAACACGCAGCATCTGGCGTCTTTGGGGGCGGCTGAAATAAGCCGTGAAGACTTTGTCGCCCATTTGAATAGAACTGTAGGCCTGGCTCCGCCCGCCTGGCACTTCAACCCCCTATACTTCATTCAGATTTTGGCTGCCTGGACCATCACACCACCGTGACACACCTCAAAGACCTGCCACTGCAGACCTTACAGTTCTATGCGACGGCGCCCTACCCGTGCAGCTATCTGCCGGGTCGGCAGGCTCGCTCACAGGTGGCCACGCCCAGCCACCTGATTCACAACGACGCTTACTCGGAGCTGGTAGCCACTGGATTCCGGCGCAGTGGCATGTTTACCTACCGGCCTTACTGCGATGGCTGTCAGGCCTGCGTGCCATTGCGGGTACCGGTGAACCCATTCAAGCCAAACAAAAGCCAGCGTCGGGCCTGGAGTCGCCACCAGGCGTTGTCT
>JANXTM010000032.1 GCA_025352405.1 Polaromonas sp. | reverse complement strand
GGTCATTGACGCGTCACAGGCGCACCTGGTGGCCGACGACTTGCCCCTGACAGAAGCCGCGCTGGCCGAGCCACTCTCGGTGGGGCTGCATGCGATAACGCGGGCCGGTACGGTGTTTGGCAAGCGCGTGCTGGTTACAGGTTGTGGGCCTATCGGCGCTTTGCTGATTGCCGGCCTGCGCCGTGCAGGGGCTGCCGAAATCGTTGCGGTTGATATTGCGGCGCTGCCGCTGACTTGTGCCGTCAGCATGGGCGCAGACAAAGCCATCAATCTGATGGTGCAACCGGATGGCCTTGCACCGTATGCCGCCGGTAAGGGCTATTTTGACGTGATGTTCGAGGCCTCTGGCAACGAACGCGCGCTTCTTGGCGGGCTCGACGTGGTGGCACCGCGCGGCGTGATCGTGGCCATTGGTCTGGGCGGAAATATTTCACTGCCCATGAACACGCTTGTAGCAAAGGAAATAGACCTGCGCGGTACTTTCCGTTTTCATTCAGAGTTTGCCGTGGCAGTAAGCTTTCTTAACCAGCGGTTGATCGACGGCCGGCCGGTTATTTCCGATATTTTGTCCTTCGACAAGGCCAGTGAGGCCTTTACGTTGGCAGGGGACAAGGGGCGGGCCATGAAGGTGCAACTTGACTTTGGTGGTGCGCCGCTTGAAGGCTTGGCAGGCACGAAAATGGCATGACTGCGTTTCACGGGCGCTGGACGCATCAACAACCTGACAACTCAACCACACCGACCGGAGTACCAAGTGACTGTTTTTAATAAGGTAATCCTTTTCACCGGTACCGATGGCCGGGCAATATTCAAGGATGAGCCCGTCGGCTTGCCGGGGGGCTCACCGCAATCCATGTTGTCGGCCCTGATGCCATCGGGTGGCTACCAGCTACGCCATAGCCCGGTAGGCTTTCGCAGTCAGTTTCATTGCTCGCCGCACCCGCAGTGGGTCTTTATCCTTGGCGGCCAGATGGAGATTGGCCTGCAGGGCGGTGCCGTCCGCGTGTTCAAGCCAGGAGAGCATTTTTATTCAGCCGATACGCTGCCGGAGGGCGCGAGCTTCGATCCTGCAGTACACGGTCACTGGAGCTGCCAGGCCGGCACTGACCCGCTGGTCACACTTTTTATACGCGGTTGATAAACGCCTGACCATGATCAAAAACGTCCACGGCAACACGGTAGACCATCTCGGGGAAGCCATCGTTGCGGGCCGCTACGCTGCAGGCACATCGCTACCGCCCGAACCCATGCTGTGCCAGGAGTTAGGTGTGAGCCGAACGGTAGTACGAGAGGCAGTGAAGTCATTGATTGCCAAGGGTCTGATCACCACTGGCCCCAAGGTCGGTACGCGGGTGCTGTCGGAAGACCATTGGAACTGGTTTGATCCGGACGTCATCATCTGGCAGTCCAAAGCCGGCTTGACGCCCGATTTTTTGCGTGACCTGCAGGATTTGCGCCGCGTGGTGGAGCCTGCTGCACTGCGGCTGGCAGCTGTCCGGGCCACGGATCAAGACATTGCGGAAGTAGAGCGGGCTTTTACCGGCATGAAGCGGGCAGTGGAGGAAGGCGGGGATTATGTGACGTTCGACCTGCTGTTTCATCAGGGTTTGTTGCGAGCGTCCCGTAACCGCATGCTGGTACAGATGAGCAAGGCACTGGGTGCGCTGTTGCGCACAAGCTTTGAGATATCAACACGCCGAAAAAATGGACCATTGATATCTTTGCCCATGCACCGGGAAGTACTTGATGCCGTGATTGCGCACGACCCGGACCGGGCGGAAAAAGCGATTCAAAAATTGATAGATGGTGCACGCAATGACATCGAAGAAGTACTGTCGTCGCGCCGTCGCTTACCCAAGTTGAGCCAGCCACCGCCGCTGCTGAAAATAGCCTGAAACCAGAGCTTGAGGGCAACGATCCGCTGCGTTGCTTGCTGGGCACAAGTGCCAGCCGCTGGTAATTTTTACAATATTTTTAGCAATAGCCGGTGCTGTCAGTATGCTATTAATTAAATAGCCGCTCGTCCATGCAGATGCTGGGCTGTAGGTCTAAAAGGCATTAAAAAAGGGCTCAGTGAGCCCTTTTATTTTTTCTTATCGGCCGCCGAAGGAGCCGCCGGTCCGGCGCGGGCCGTTGCTGCGTCCACCACCACCACCACCACCGCCAGAACGAGGGCCGCGGAAACCACCGCGGTTACCGCCTGCAGGCTGACCAGATGAGGGGAAACCGGATGACACGTGGCTGGAAGGCTGGCGCTCGTCAAAGTCACTGCGCGGCTCGGGGCGTGTGTCTACGCGTGGGCCGCGTGGGTCCTGGCGTTGTTGTTCACCGTACTCACGCGGTGCTTGTGCATCGCGCTGGCGCGGTGCCTGGGCTTGCCGGGGCTGGCCTGATGGTTGTCCATAACCGGAGTTTTGGCGTGGCTGACCTGGGTTGGGCGTGCGGGGACCCCTGCCGAATCCGCCACCACCGCCATTGCCACCTTCGGCAGGCGCACGTCCTCGTCCGCCGCCGCCATTGCTACCATTTCCGCCGTTACCGTCATTACTAGAGCGATTGCCGCCTGCACCGCGCGCGGGCTGTACACCTTTGCTGTCCCGAATGCGCGTCATCATTTCGCTGCGTGCGGCTTTGGCTGCTGCCTGCATCACGTCCCGGCTTGGCGGCTTGCCCAGACCGCCCCAGATCGTCTGGCGACCCATGGCCAGCGGTTCAGCGCGTTCATCGGGTTCAGCTTCGAAGCCCGGCACGCGCACCACTTCAATGTTCTGCTTGGTGAAGCGCTCAATGTCCTGCATGAAGCCTTCTTCGTCCAAACACACCAGGCTCACTGCCTCGCCACTGTTACCGGCACGGCCAGTACGACCAATGCGGTGCACGTAGTCTTCGCTGACGTTCGGGATCTCGTAGTTGACGACGTGTGGCAACTCGTCAATGTCAATGCCGCGCGCCGCAATATCGGTAGCGACCAGGGCCCGAATCGTGCCGTCTTTAAAGCCTTGCAGTGCCTGGGTGCGGGCGGTCTGGCTCTTGTTGCCGTGCAGGGCCAGGGCTTCAATGCCGTTTTTGGTCAGGTGCTCGGCGACGTTGTTGGCGCCGAATTTTGTGCGCGTGAAGACCAGTACCTGGCTCCAGTTGTGCTCGTTGATGATGTGCGTGAGCAAGGCCTTCTTTTTACTGCGGCCGACTGGGTGAATGGTCTGTGTGATGCGCTGCACCGTGGTGTTGCGCGGCGTTACCTGGATATGTAGCGGGTCGCGTAGTAGGCCATTGGCGAGGTCACGAATTTCGTCACTGAATGTGGCGCTGAACAGCAGCACCTGCTTTTGCTTGGGGACGAGTGCCAGCACTTTTTTGATGTCATGGATAAAACCCATGTCCAGCATGCGGTCGGCTTCGTCGAGCACCAAAATCTGTACCTGGCTCAGGTCCAGTGTGCCCTGGCCAGCATGGTCCAGCAAGCGGCCAGGGGTAGCGACCAGAATGTCCACGCCACGGCGCAGTTTTTCAATCTGCGCGCCCATGCCGACACCGCCAAACATGACCATAGATGTCAGTTCGAGGTACTTGCCATAAACGCGAACGCTTTCTTCAACCTGTGCAGCCAGTTCGCGGGTTGGCGTCATGATCAGGCAGCGGACGGCGTTGACGCCACGTCGGTTGGTCAGGCGGGGTTCGGTGGACAGGCGTTGCAGCATGGGCAGCACGAACGCTGCTGTTTTACCGGTACCGGTCTGGGCACCGCCCAAAAGGTCACCACCGGCAAGAACTGCGGGAATGGCCTGGGCCTGAATGGGGGTAGGGGTGTCGTAGCCTTGCTCAAGCACGGCTTTAAGAATGGCCGGGGCCAGATTCAATTCTTCAAATGTCATGGTTTTGCGCCGGATAGCGCTTTTTGATCGGCCTGTTGGGTGCTTTGATTTAGAAGCAACCCGCCAGTGATAGGCAGATGGGGTCAAAAAATCGGGCTAGAAAACATCACGTACTGGCTTGATAAGCATCGCCGAAATGTGCCCAAATATTGCAGGTAACTGGAGCCCACAATGAGAACATTGTCTCACGGAACGATAATAGAGGGTTGCAAGCAAAACGGAAAGCTGGATACAGTCGGCCGCCATGCTCCGCTTTTTCTATTTACAAAGACGCATTCCAAATGGCTCAATACGTATTCACCATGAACAAGGTCGGCAAAATTGTGCCGCCCAAACGTCATATTCTTAAAGACGTTTCACTCAGTTTTTTCCCCGGTGCCAAGATCGGCATGCTGGGCGTCAATGGCTCGGGCAAGTCCACGCTGCTCAAGATCATGGCTGGTCTTGACAAGGAAATCGAGGGTGAAGCCACCCCGATGCCGGGTCTGAACATCGGCTATCTGCCGCAGGAGCCGAAGCTCAATGACGAGCACACCGTGCGCGAGAGCGTTGAAGACGGCATGGGCGCGGTATTTGCTGCCAAGGGTTTGCTGGAGGCCGTCTATGCCGCCTACGGCGAAGAGGATGCCGACTTTGATGCCTTGGCTGCAGAGCAGGCTCGACTCGAAGCCATCATTGCAACCGGAGGTAGTGACTCAGAGCATCAGCTTGAAATCGCTGCTGACGCCCTGCGCCTGCCGCCGTGGGACGCCAAAATCGGTGTGCTGTCGGGCGGTGAAAAACGCCGCGTGGCGTTGTGCCGCATGTTGCTGTCAAAGCCTGACATGCTGCTGCTGGACGAGCCTACCAATCACTTGGATGCTGAATCGGTTGACTGGCTGGAGCAGTTTTTGCAGCGCTTTTCAGGCACTGTAGTCGCCATTACCCACGACCGTTACTTTTTGGACAACGCCGCTGAATGGATTCTGGAACTGGACCGCGGCCACGGCATTCCGTGGAAGGGCAATTACAGCAGCTGGCTTGAGCAAAAAGGCGAACGCCTGGCAACCGAGCAAAAAGGTGAGGAGGCGCGGGCAAAGGCGCTGAAGAAAGAACTGGAATGGTCACGCCAAAACCCCAAGGCGCGTCAGGCCAAGAGCAAGTCGCGCTTGGCACGGTTTGAGGAACTGAGTGATTTTGAGTACCAGAAGCGCGTTGAAACCAACGAGATTTTCATTCCCGTAGCCGAACGTCTGGGCCACCAGGTGATTGAATTTCACAACGTTACCAAATCGTTTGGCGACCGCGTACTAATTGACAACCTCAGCTTCACCGTACCCGCAGGTGCCATCGTCGGCATCATCGGCCCCAACGGTGCCGGTAAATCAACGCTTTTCAAGCTGATTGCCGGCAAGGAGCAACCGGACAGCGGTGAAGTCATTAAAGGCGCGACGGTGCGTATGGCCTTCGTAGATCAAAACCGTGATGACCTGGCAAATGAAAAAACCGTCTGGGAAGACATCTCCGGCGGCCTTGATATTTTGAACGTTGGCAAGTTTCAAATGCCCAGCCGTGCTTACGCAGGGCGTTTTAACTTCAACGGCGGCGACCAGCAAAAACGTGTTGGCACGCTTTCGGGTGGTGAACGGGGCCGGCTGCACCTGGCCAAGACGCTGATTGCTGGCGGCAACGTGCTGATGCTTGATGAGCCATCAAACGATCTGGACGTTGAAACCCTGCGTGCGCTTGAAGACGCGCTGCTTGAGTTTGCCGGTTCTGTCATGGTCATTAGCCACGACCGCTGGTTCCTTGACCGCATCGCCACCCACATTCTGGCCGCTGAGGGTGACAGCCAGTGGACCTTTTTTGACGGCAACTACCAGGAATATGAAGCCGACAAGAAAAAACGCCTGGGTGAAGAGGGTGCCAAACCAAAACGCATGCGCTACAAGGCATTGAAATAATGTCCCACGGTCACTCACTTCGTGTAGCTCCCTGCCCCCAAGGGGCCGCTGTGCCTGCAGTCTGGCAAAGCCAGTCCCGCGGCCCCTGTTTGCATGTTGGGCACACGGGAAGGGATTGCGTATGTCGATGACGGACGAAGAAGTCCTTGGCAAAACCAGGCACTGGCTCGAGGTTGTGGTGATCGGCCTTAACCTGTGCCCGTTTGCCAAAGCCGTTTACGTCAAAAAGCAGGTGCGGCTGGTGGTCAGCCATGCGCGGCATGCCGATGACCTGCTGGAAGAGCTGGACCGTGAACTCGACTTGCTGGTCGCTACGCCGACTGAAGAAATTGACACCACGCTGCTGATTCACCCGACGCTGTTTAAAGACTTTCTTGACTTCAATGATTTTCTTGAGTTTGCTGAAGGCGTGGTGGATGAGCACGAACTTGAAGGCGTGGTGCAACTCGCCAGCTTTCACCCCCAGTTTCAGTTTGACGGAACCGAACCGGACGCCATCAGTAACTACACCAACCGCGCGCCGTTCGCCATACTGCACTTGCTGCGTGAAGACAGCGTCGAACGGGCCGTAGCGGCATTTCCGCAGACCGATGCCATTTTTGAGCAGAACATTGCCACGCTGGAAAAACTGGGACATGCGGGCTGGAAGGCTCTGAGTCTTTAAACCGCTCCAAGCACTTCAGCCTCAGAGCGTCTGAGCAGTGTTTTCAGCAGCGGCGGTTCAAAGTGCCTTTGCACGGTGATTGCATAAAAATTTTCGTGCAACTGCGGCACCACACAGTATTCCTGCAGTTTGCCGCTGCGCAGTTCGTCTTGCACTACCACTGTGGGCAACAATGCCACATGGCCAGAGTCGCGCGCCAGCAGGCGCAGCATGGCCATGTCATCGACCTCGGCCAGTACCTGGTAGCGCAGGCCAAGTTGATCGCACAGCACATCAAAACCCGCGCGAATGTCGCTGTCACGACCTGGCAGAAGCATGGGTTTTTCTGCCAACTGCTCCGGAAATCGAAACGTTTTACCTTTACCCAACGGTTTGCCTACCAAACTCACCGGCTGGCGCGCAATCCGCCTGCAACGCCATGGGTGCTGACTGTCAGCATGTACTTTGCGGTTAGACAACACGACGTCAAGGTGATGCACCGTCAGGCGGGTAAGCAACTCGTCCAGACTGCCTGATTGGAGCACCAGCTCAACATCATCTCTTTCAAGCAAAGGTTTGACAAAGTTTTCCTGAAAATTGCGCGACAGCGTGGCCACGCCACCGATGCGCAGCACCTGGCGTTCAAGCCGCTTGCCATCACGTAGCAGCGCGGTCAATTCATTGCCGGTTTCAAAAATAGTCTCAGCATAAGTCAGCGCAACGCGCCCGGCTTCAGTGAGCCGCAATGTTCGTCCTTCGCGGCTGAAAAGCGCCTGGCCCAGCTGGTCTTCCAGTTGCTTGATCTGGGTGGACAGCGCCGATTGCGAGACATGCAGCTGAGCGGCAGCACGCGTCAGGTTACCTTCTTTGGCAACAGCCCAAAAATAATACAAATGGTGATAGTTCAGCCTGGCCATAAATTTATCGATCTGTTTTTTAGAATATTACTGACTGTAATATGAATTTTACAGAATTAAAAAAAGTCCACATACTTTGACCATCAGAAAAAAAAGGAGTGCTAAATTGGTCTCTTCAATCGATTATTTGCAGTCACTGCGGGGGGCACTGCTGTTTGCTGTGCCATTGCTTTGTGCCTTTGCGGCATTTTTTCCAGGCTGGCGCGTGGCTCGGGCATGTACGGCCCTGGCTTTGGGCTTTGCAGTGGCTTCCCTGATGCTGCTCGCGTTGGTCGGCCCGCTGGTTTTGCCCGCTACAAGCGTTGTGCCATTTGGTGAAGCGGGCGCACTGGCTTTGAGCGTGCGGGCAGATGCGCTGGGTTGTGCGGTGTTGCTGCTGGTCAGCTTTATTGGTTGGGTCATCACCCGCTATTCTCAAGCCTACATGAGTGGCGATCCAGGCCAAGCGCGCTATACGCGCTGGTTGATGGCGACCCTGGCGGCTGTGAGCGTGGTGGTCATCACCAACAACCTGGCGGTGCTGGCGTTGGCCTGGCTGGCGACCAGCGTTGCGCTGCACCAACTGCTCACCTATTTCAGCGACCGGCCAGCGGCCTTGATTGCTGCGCATAAAAAGTTTCTTGCCAGCCGCTTGGGCGATGTGTGTTTATTTACAGGCGTTGTCCTGATTGGCCTGAGCCTGGGCAGCTTAGAGATTGACCAGCTGCTTGCCAAGGCGCAGTCGCTGGCGGTTTTTCCTCCAGCACTCCAGGTGGCGGTGGTGTTAATCGTGATCAGCGCGCTACTCAAGTGTGCCCAATTGCCCGTTCACGGCTGGTTGATTCAGGTGATGGAAGCGCCTACGCCGGTGTCTGCATTGCTGCATGCGGGTATTGTGAACTTGGGTGGCTTTTTGCTGATTCGCCTGAGCCCGCTGGTGTCTGAAGTAGGGGGGGCGCAAACCTTGCTGGTAGTGGTGGGCAGTGTCACAGCCGCAGTTGCTGCGCTCGTCATGATGACGCGCATCAGCGTCAAGGTGATGCTGGCCTGGTCTACCTGCGCCCAAATGGGTTTTATGTTGATGCAGTGTGGGCTGGGAGCGTATGACCTGGCACTGCTGCATCTGCTGGCGCATTCACTTTACAAAGCGCATGCTTTTTTGGCTGCAGGCGGCGCGGTAGAGCAAGTGCGTTTGAAAGCCATGTCGCCGCTGCAAGCTGAAGTTGGTTTGGGTATGGCCGCTGTAGGGGCGATCAGTGGTTTGGTCATGGTGGTAGCTGCCGGCCTGCTGTGGGGCGTGAAGATCGACCAGTTTCCAGCGTTATGGGCGCTGGCAGCCATCGTGTCGCTGGCGCTTGCACCGCTGCTGACGGCTCAGGCACTGCGTATCGGCGGATGGTGGTCACTGGCCTTGATGCTCGGGGCATTTGGCGTGGCGATGGCTTATTTTGGTTTGCACCATATGGTTAGCTTGTGGGTTGAGATCCCCAAAGCCCATTTGTCGGCGCACGCCTTTGACATTGCCTGGGTGCTACTTTGTTTTGCGCTGCTTTTTGCAATGCAAAGCCTGATCCGCGCCCGGCCACACGGCCGTATAGCCTCGGGCTTGTACCCGTGGTTTTACGCCGGGCTGTACCTCGATGAGTGGTTTACCCGCATCACGTTCCGATTGTGGCCAGCCAGACTGTCCAGCCCAGTTGCCACCGCTTCACCGGAAGCGTACAAATGAACGCTGCTGTTAAAAAACCAGTCCTTGATGTGTCGATGAATACATTCTCCTTTGCGCAGCTTGAGCCGGGCATAGCCATAGCCTGCCAGCGCATCGCGCCGACCTGGCCGCTGGACCAGTTCATTGCCGTGAACCCGTACTGGGGTTTTGCTGACCAGCCCATTGCCGCAGCGGCCAGGAAACTCGGCCAAATGACGGGCACACCGCTGGTCATGCCGCGTGCGTTTTACCGGGCCGAGCTGCAAGCCGGGCGCTTGACCGAGGCGCACTTGCAGGACGCAATTGACGCATCCCGGACGGATTGCAAAGTAGCAACCCTGCTGGCTGGCTTGAATGCCGAGCCAGGTGTGAAACTGGCGCAAACGCTGATCACGACACTGCTGGATGGCGAACGTGACCTGAGCCACGCCGTTGCCTGGGTTGATTTTGTAACCCACCAGGTCAGCCAGCACTGCGCTGCCTACTTTGACGTGAGCCAGGCCGCCTGGAACCCCGAGCGCACGGGTTTGTACGCGAGTTGGGCTGCGCAGGTTGCTCATGACCACAGTGCCGCGCTGCTGATGGGTTACAGCGGCTTGCGTCAAAGTGCGGCCGCGCTGCCCAGGGACCCGCGCGATTTGATCGTTGCAGCCACCGGCGCGCTGGGTCTTCAGCCTGAACAATGCGCTGACTACTACACAGCGCTTTTAATGAGCATCAATGGCTGGGCATCATGGTGCGCCTACGAGCGCTGGCAGGCACGCCTGAATACTGTCCCAGGCCAGGCGGACGACGACAAAATCATGGAACTGCTGGCCATCCGGCTGGCATGGGAGTGGCTGCTTTATCAACACCAGACCAATCTTCAGAATGCTCCTAAATGGATAGCAAGTTGCCTCCGTATTGATTGCCATACAGCCATATTTGATACTGAAAGAAAACATGACTGGCTGTACCAGACCGCGCTGGAGATGGCCTACCAGCAGCCCCTTTGCCAGGGTTTGATACGCGCACCGGCCAGTGGTCGGTTGAGGCCGCCCGCGCTGCCCACCGTCCAGGCGATTTTTTGCATTGATGTACGCTCCGAAGTGTTTCGCCGTGCGCTTGAAGCCAGCAACAAAGCCATTCAGACCCGCGGCTTTGCAGGCTTTTTTGGCCTGTTTATTTCTTATTCGCCAACCGGCACCAGCATGACGCGCCCGCAATTGCCCGGCTTGCTGGCTGCGAACCGCTGCGTGACAGACGCGTGCGATTCGCCTTCATTAGGTCAAGTGATTGCCCGGCGGCGCAAGCAGAGTCTTCAGTGGCGCAAAATCTGGCAAGAGTTTCGCAGCACTGCCAGCAGCGGCTTTACCTTTGTCGAGTCTTGCGGCTTGTTGTATGCGGGAAAGCTGGTGAAGAAAACATTGAGCAACAATGGGGCACCCCTGACGGTCGAGCAAACCGGCTTGTCAAACGCTGAAGTGCAAGCAATGCGGCCACGCTTGCAAAATCTGGTCAACCTTACCGAGCAGGCTGAAGCGCAATCGCGCTGCACCATGGCCGCTGAAATTTTGGGCGCCATCGGCCTGCGCCAGGATTTTGCACGTATCGTACTGCTGGCGGGGCATGGCAGTCAAACCTCCAACAATCCGCATGCCGCCGGGCTCGACTGCGGTGCATGTGGCGGCCAGACAGGCGAAGTCAATGCCCGGGCGCTGGCTGCATTGCTTAATGATGCAGAGGTGCGTTTCGGTCTGGTAGCAAAAGGTATCACGGTGCCAGCAAGCACCTGGTTTCTGGGCGGCTTGCACAACACCACCACCGACGAATTAACGCTCTACGACACCGACTTGTTGCCCGCCAGCCACCTGGCAGACCTGCAGCAACTCAAAGCCAGCTTGTTGCAAGCCGGACACCGCGCCAGAGCGGAGCGTGCGCCGACCCTGGGGCTGGCACACCTGGCTCAAGATGCAGAATTGCTTGAGTACCGCATCAAGGCCCGGGCTAATGACTGGGCGCAGGTAAGGCCCGAATGGGGCCTGGCCAACAACGCGGCATTCATCGTTGCGCCCCGCGCACGCAGCCAGCACCTGGATCTGGCTGGCCGGGCCTTTTTGCATGACTACGACCACACGCAAGACACCACGCTGGGCGTGCTGGAATTGATCATGACCGCGCCCATGGTGGTCACCAACTGGATCAACATGCAGTACTACGCCAGCGTGGTTGACAACCCGCGGTACGGCAGTGGCAACAAGGTGCTGCACAACGTGGTGGGCGGCGGGCTGGGCGTGTTTGAGGGCAATGGCGGAGACCTGCGTATTGGCCTGCCCATGCAGTCGCTGCACGATGGCCGTCACTGGCAGCACACGCCTTTGCGCCTGAGTGTGTTCATTGAAGCGCCGCAAGCGGCGATTGACATCATCATGGCCAGGCATCTCATCGTCCGGCAACTCGTGGACAACCAGTGGCTGCATCTGTTTCAGATAGACGCTGCGATGCCGCAGGCTGCTATTTATCGTTATGCTGGCAGCGCCTGGCATCGTGTGACCTGAAGGCCGACGCATGGGTCCTTTGTATTTGAAGTGTTTGAACGCCTTGAAAGCCAGAGCCTGCTTTCCATGCCGCCTTTGCAGCCGACCCCAGATTAAGGGACACTATTGAGCATAGGGACACTATCCAGCACCATGAGCACCTCATCGCCCCCACTAAGCGCCGCTTATCAGACCTGTCTTAATGAGGCTTTCGCGCGGTGCCCTCTTATCATCAGGCGTTGGTGTTCCGGCCTGACAGAAATCCTGCATGCGCGGTCTACGGGCTCTGTTGCCAGTTATGAAAAACGTATTTTGCAGGATGCAGCAGCGGCCCTGAACGCCAATCAGCTGGTCATCGAGCAGGGGTTTGCGCTTGAACTCACCAAGGCAATTGCCCTGGACACCAAAACGGGTACATCGAAAAAAGTTGACAGTGCATCGCGTTCGTTTTCGTCACTCCGCTTTGATCAACTGGAGTTGATGGGCGAGGATCAGGTTCAGGAAGCCCTGGATGGTGCGCGTCTGCAACAGTTCTTGTTGCTGGCTTCGGATGTTGTGCTGGCTGAGTTCTCTGCGCGATTAAGTTCTGCCCAGGGTTTCAGGACGGTGCAGGCTGACAGGAACCCGCTCCGTCCCGAGGTTTTCTCCCGGGCTTTGCTCAAGTTGCTGCGCCGCCTGCCCATCGATAACGACTTGCGTTCGCGCTGGCTGACGCATGGCGGGCAGTTGCTGGGTAAAGAGCTGCAGGCGCTTTATGTGATGCTGGACGGGCTGCTCGAAAAGCAGGGCATCACGCGCGCACCCTATGGTGTGGTTGGCGCGGTGGAGGATAAAAATAGAAAGCCGGCCAGAGCCGAAGCCGCAGGCGAGCAGGATGGCTATGCGGGGCAAGGTGCTTACTTACCCGATGGACGTACCGATATGGCCGGCTACCTTGAGCAGACTGGCCACGCGGACCAATCGATTTACCGGGCACCCAGTGCGGGATCAGGACATGGCAATGGCGCGGCGTGGGGGTCTCACCTCATGCAACCGAAGTATCCGGTGTACCCCGCCCAGGCCGATCTGGCGTTTGATTCCCGCGCGCCCTTTGGTGCTGAAGGTTCTGTGCGGGTCAGTCGCGAGCAACTGCTTACGCTCGACCACCTCCACCGCTTGATGGTGGGCGACTACGACGAATCTTTTCAGGGCGCGAACGCTACCGCAGAGCCATACTCTGCCGTGACCGGGCAGCAAAGCTTCTCCCACACCCTGCCTGCGGCCATGGATGCACTCGCCGAGCTTGAAGAGCAGGGACTGGCCAAAATCACTGGAGAGCAAGCGCGCCTCATGCCGCCGCTGCCCATTGCCTTGCTACGGGAGCAATTCAAGGCTGAAGCCAAGAGCATGGGCCAGGCGCTTGGTATTGAAGTTGTGGGGCTCATGATTGAAAAACTGGCCAGTGACACGCGCTTGTTGCCGCCGGTACGCAAACTGATTGCCGATGCCGAGCCCGCATTTTTGCGACTGGGCATGACGGATCCCCGTTTTTTCAGTGACAAAAAACATCCGGCCAGACTGCTCCTGGAGGCCATCACCGCAAACAGTCTGGCTTACCCTGACGAGCGTGCGCCAGGGTTCGCGGCGTTCATGCGCGACCTTCAGGAGGTCGCTGCCGTCCTGAGTGAAGGGTATTTGAGCGATGCGCATGATTTCGAAGCGCTCTTGGCAGATTTTGAAGAAAGGCAGGCCCGCCATACAGGTGAAGTCAGCAACGCCCAAAATGTGGCAGTACAGGCCTTGCTCCGTGCCGAGCAACGCAATCTGCTGGCTGAAAAAATAGCCCTGGAGATTCGCTCGCGACCAGACTTCATCGGTGGTAACCGCGTCATTGCCAGCTTTTTAACGGGGCCCTGGGCCCATGTGATGGCCAATGAACGGCTGCTCGGCGAGCATGGCGGCATCGGCTCTGCCAAAGCGGTCTACAGCCTGACATTGGGCGACCTTCTCTGGAGCCTGAACGTGTTGCAGGCCGCCCGCCATCGCAGGCGGCTGGTCAAACTCATTCCTGGCATGCTCAACTCGATTCGGGAGGGCTTGCTCTCGATTGACTATCCGTTGGACGAGTCCAAGGCGTTTTATGACGAGTTGATGGCGAATCATCAGTTGGCCATCAAGCCGGTGTCTGACGAACCCGAGGCGGGCTACCCTGTCCATGATACGGTTGAAAAGGCCTTTGAGGCTGGGGATGAAGGCAGTAACAATGAGCCCTGGCTCGCTCCAACCGAAGCGCAGCAATCCGGCTTCATGGACGATTGGGCGGCAGACAGTCCCAGCTTTCAGTCACTCGTACCCCGCAAGCAGGATGATGCCGGGGTTGAGCAGACGCTCCATGACAACATTCGCCCGGACCAACCGGCTGAATCACCGCCGGCGGACGCCGTGGAGCTGCTTCTGGGGGCGTGGGTGGAACTGCTTGCAGAAAATCGCTGGGTACGTGCACAACTGACCTGGATCAGCCCGCACAACACCCTCTTCATGTTCACCAGCGATGGCGGGCGCAGTCACTCGATGACTTCGCGCATGCGGCAGCAACTGCTAGGTGCCGGTCGCTTGCGGGTAATCAGTGACCAGGGCTTGCTTGAAGGCGCGCTCGACAGCGTGGCCCGCGTTGCCATGCGTAATAGCGTCGACATCGGCTCGGGCGCCTGACGAAGCAGTACCCGTGCACGCCTAGCCCGGCACGGCATCTGTACGCAAAAGCTTTTTTCTAACCAGCTGGATGTTGCTGCGCAGCGCGTAAAGTTCGTTGGTATAAGACAGCGGTACCGTCACTTTTTCGGCATTGCTTTCAAGGGCGTTCAGCTCTTGCAGCAATGCGTTGTTGTCCCCGGTTTCAATCCGCACCTCAATGTTGCGCAACTGGCCATACCACCTGAAGATGCGTGACCGTACCCGAAACTCATAAAGCGGCGGCACGATGCGCGAAAGCGGCAACAGCAGGGCCAAGATAATACTGAGCACCAACCACATGCGCTCGATCAGGTTGGCGATCCAGAACGTCAGGTAGCGCTGCAGCAGCGGCGCGCCGTTTTTAATGGCACGCTCAGCTTCCTTGGCGATCGGCAACTCGTTGTTTTCAATGTTGGGGTATTCACGTGCACGCTTGAACCAGCCTGCGCCGCCATGAATCTGGTTGCCCGCCTGCGCAAACAACTGCAGCAGGGCCGGGTGAGTGCTGGTGCGGGTAACCAGCGCCGTGGTCGGCGCCACCAGCCGCACATCTTCAGGTGGAATGTTGCCGGCCAGGTCCACCACGCCGCGCGGCAGGCGCACCGGGCTTAAAAATGCAAACCGCCGCGAGTAGGCTTCACTCTGCGCGAAGTTCATCAGCTTGACGCCAGGGGTCTGCAACAGCATTTGCACCATCAGCGATTCGGGTGCCGATGCAAACACGATTGCATCCAGCTCGCCGCCCAAAAACGCCACCGTGGCCGGGGTTTGTGCCAGTGTGGAAACCTGCAGTGTGGCAGCGTCAATGTGGTTGCTTTCCAGCAGCTTGGCCATCAGGCTGGGGACACCACTGCCTGGCGTACCCATGTTGATGCGCAGCCCGGCCAGCTGGGTCATTGAACTTAGGGTCGCGGTTTCGGTTACCTTGCGCGCTGACGCTTCACGGTAAAACAGCCACAGCGGCTCTACAAACAGGCTGCCAAGCGAGGCGAGCTTTTCTTCGTCCGCATCGCTGTAGTCGCTGGTTCCGCCCTGCACAAACCCAAGGTCTACCTTGCCATCGCGCAGCAACTGCAGGTTGGCAGCCGAGCCTTCGGAAGGCACAGTCACCACCTCAATGCCTTCAGCCGCCAGCGCCTTGGCATAACGCTTGCCAAACTCCTCATAAGCACTTTGGGCCGGGCCAGTTGCCAGCGTCACGCGTTTGGGCGGGTTTGGGTCCAGCCACCAGTAGGCCAGCACCAGCAGCGCAACGGCCAGAAAAATAACCGGACCGGCAGAAACGGCCAGGTCGCGCAGCGACAGCAAGGTGTAGCGTATGGTTTTAGGCATCGTGCAAGCACCATAGCACGGCGGCGGCGCACGGCTACCGACGCAATATTTTAGAGTGTAAAAAATGGCTCTTTGGCAGTAAATACGTGGGCTATTAGCTATTAATAAATAGCGTTTTATTAAATGAAAAAATGTCCCATTCAACCCATTCAACCCATTCAACCCATTCAACCCATACGCCGCCTGCGCATCAACCAATACGCCGCCGGAATCACCAGCATGGACAGCAGGGGGGCCGTCACCATGCCGCCCACCATCGGTGCAGCAATCCGCTGCATGACCTCGCTGCCCGTCCCACCGTCCCACAAAATGGGCAGCAGACCGGCCAAAATGACAGCTACCGTCATGGCCTTGGGGCGTACACGCAGCACGGCGCCTTCGCGAATGGCGTCCAGCAGTGCAGGTGGCGTGTTGTCGCCGCGTGCCAGACGCTCATCCCAGGCTTGCTTGAGGTACAACAGCATGATCACACCAAACTCGGCTGTCACGCCCGCCAGCGCAATAAAACCGATGGCACTGGCGACCGACAGGTTGTGCCCCAGCAGGTACAGCAGCCAGAAGCCGCCAATCAGTGAAAAAGGCATCGCAAGCAAGATCAGCAGGGCCTCGTCAAAGCGCTTGAAGGTCAGGTAGAGCAGCACAAAAATAATCAACAACGTGAAGGGCACCACCACTTTGAGCTTGGCGGTGGCGCGCTCCAGGTATTCAAACTGGCCCGACCAGGACACCGCATAACCGGGACTGAGTTTGACTTTTTCACTGACTGCCTGTTGCATGTCACGCACTGCAGACTTCAGGTCACGGCCCCGGATATCGACATAGACCCAGCCTGACAGGCGCGCATTTTCGCTGCGCAGCATGGGCGGGCCATCGCTGATGCGTATGTCAGCCACATCGCCCAGCACCAGGCGCAAGCCGCGCTCGGTCACAAAAGGCAGTCGGCGCAGCTTCTCGACCGAGTCCCGAATCTCGCGCGGGTAGCGCACATTGATCGGGAAACGCTGCAGGCCTTCGACCGTCTCGCCGACGTTTTCGCCGCCAATGCTGGAGCTGACCACTGACTGCACATCGGCGATGTTCAGGCCAAAACGCGCAGCCGCATCGCGGTTGATATTGATGTCGACATAGCGCCCCCCCGTCAGACGCTCGGCCAGTGCGCTGCTGACGCCAGGCACGTTTTTAACAGCGCGCTCAATCTCGCTGGCGATACGGTCTATTTCAGCCAGGTCAGCTCCAGACACCTTCACACCGACCGGGCTTTTGATGCCTGTGGCCAGCATGTCAATACGGTTGCGAATCGGCGGCACCCAGATGTTGGACAGTCCAGGCACCTTGACAATGCGGTCAAGCTCATCGACGAGTTTGTCAGGCGTCATGCCTGCGCGCCACTGGTTTTTTGGTTTGAACTGAATCGTGGTTTCAAACATTTCCATCGGTGCCGGGTCAGTAGCGGTTTCTGCCCGGCCAGCCTTGCCATGCACGGTAGCGACTTCAGGCAACGTCTTGATGAGCCGGTCGGTTTGTTGCAGCAATTCAGCCGCCTTGCTCGCCGACAGGCCGGGCAGGGCCGTCGGCATGAACAGCAGGTCACCCTCATCAAGCGGCGGCATGAACTCGCCGCCGATACGCAGCATGGGCCAGGCCGTGGCAATCAGTAGCACCACGGAAGCCGCAATAGTGGCGCGCGGCCAGCGTAGCACGGCATCCAGCACGGGCCGGTAGCCCTGGATCAGCCAGCGGTTGAGTGGGTTTTTTTGCTCTGCAGGAATGCGCCCGCGAATCAGGTAGCCCATCAGCACCGGGATCAGCGTCACCGACAAGCCCGCTGCTGCCGCCATGGCATAGGTTTTGGTAAAAGCCAGCGGTGAGAATAGCCGCCCCTCTTGCGCCTCCAGTGTGAACACAGGAATAAATGAGAGCGTGATGATGAGCAGGCTGAAGAACAACGCCGGGCCAACTTCCACTGCTGCATCACCGATCACGCGCCACTGGGTATCGCCCTTGAGTGCCTGGTCGGGGTGTGCATGGTGCCACCGCTCGATGTGCTTGTGCGCGTTTTCAATCATCACGACAGCGGCATCGACCATGGCGCCAATGGCAATCGCGATACCGCCCAGTGACATCACATTCGCGTTCACGCCCTGGTAGTGCATGACGATAAAGCTGGCCAAAATACCCAGCGGCAGCGACACAATTGCCACCAGTGCCGAACGCATGTGAAACAAAAACACCAGGCATACCAGCGCGACCACGATGAATTCTTCCATCAATTTGTACGTGAGGTTGCTCACCGCACGTTCAATCAGGCCCGAGCGGTCGTAGGTCGGCACGATTTCCACGCCCGCTGGCAGGCTTCCCTGCAAGGATTTAATTTTGTCTTTGACGGCGGCAATGGTCTCCAGCGCATTTTTGCCCGAGCGCATCACGATCACCCCACCCGTGGCCTCGCCCTCACCATCAAGCTCGCCAATGCCGCGTCGCATCTCGGGCCCCAGCTGTATACGTGCCACATCACCGAGCCGCACAGAAAAGCCGTTGCTGGCGGTGCTTAACGGGATTTTCCGAAAGTCATCCAGCCCATTGAGGTAGCCGGACGCGCGCACCACGTACTCGGCCTCGCCCAGTTCTAGTACCGCGCCGCCGGTTTCCTGGTTGGCTTTCTGAAGTGCCTCAATCACGCGCGCGTGCGTGATGTTGTAGGCGGCCAGTTTGTCCGGATCCAGCACCACCTGATACTGGCGCACCATGCCGCCGACCGTGGCGACTTCAGCAACATTGAGAACGGTTTTGAGCTCAAACTTTAAAAACCAGTCTTGCAGCGCCCGCAGCTGACCTGCGTCCATCTTGCCACTGCGGTCAATCAGCGCGTAGGTGTAAACCCAGCCCACACCCGTAGCATCTGGCCCCAGCGCGGGTTTGGCCGACGGTGGCAGGCGCGACTGCACCTGGTTCAGGTATTCAAGTACCCGTGAGCGTGCCCAGTAAGGATCGGTGCCGTCTTCAAACAGCACATACACAAACGAGTCACCAAAAAACGAGTATCCGCGCACTGTTTTGGCACCCGGCACCGACAGCATGGTGGTGGTCAGCGGGTAGGTCACCTGGTTTTCGACGATGCGCGGTGCCTGGCCGGGGTAACTGGTGCGAATGATGACTTGCACGTCTGACAAATCAGGCAGGGCGTCCAGCGGCGTTTTTTGTACCGCCCACACGCCCCAGGCAGCCATCATCACGGTGGCCAGCAGCACCAAAAAGCGGTTGACGATAGACCAGCGAATCAGCGCGGCAATCATCGGGACGCTCCGGCGCGGGGCGCTGTAGTTGGGGGCAGACGATCTGGCAGAAAGGGGCTGATGCCTGTCAAGGTCGGCTCGCCATCCTTGGGCACCACGAACTCAAACTGCACCCGGTCGCCGACCGCCACATTGCGCGGCAGGCCATCCGGCCGTGGCTTGAAAGCCATGGTCATGCTGCCCCAGCCGATGGAGGGAATCGGGCCATGCGTTAGCGTGACCGCATCTTTGTCCATGGCATCAACCCGGCCCTCACCCTGGTGCATCACGGGTTTGGCTGGTGGCTCGTTGTTCAGGCGTGCTTCAACGCCCCTCAAGCTGGCCTCTGAGTCAATCAAAAACTGGGACGACACCACCACGCGCTGCCCTGCAGTCAGGCCTTTTTTGATCTCGGTTTGCCCACCCGATTCAAAGCCGGTTTCCACATTCACAGGGCGGTAACGCCCGCCGTCTTCAGCCAGCATCACGACGCTGCGCTGGCCGGTCGCAATGACGGCTTCGGTGGGCACCAGCAGCGCAGCTGCACTGCGCTGGTCCATGAACTGCATGGTTACCAACATGCCCGGTGCCAACGCAAAGCCAGGGTTGGCCAGCTGTACCCGTGCCTTCAGCGTGCGGGTCGCGGTCGCAACGTCCGGCAATATAGCCTGGACCGTGCCTTTGAACACTTTGCCTGGCACAGCGACAGAACGCGCCTCCACCTTTGCCCCGGCTTGCAGTAATGCGAGCTGGCTCTCGGGTATATCGGCCAGCGCCCACACAGTGGCCAAGCCGTTGATGCGTGCCAGCGTCGTTCCGGGCGTGACGGTCATACCTTCACGCGCCACCAGCTCAGCCACTACGCCGCTGCTGGGCACGACCAAAGTAGTACGAGCCTGCGGGTTGCCACTTGCTTCAACCCGGACTACCTGGGCCTCGGTCATGCCTGCAATCAGCAGGCGCTGGCGGGCAGCAGCAACCAACGGCGCATCATGGCCAGCAGCCTTTTTAATGGCTAAAAACTCCTGCTGTGCAGCCACCCACTCGGGCACATACAGGTCCGCAAACGGTTGCCCTGCGCGCACTGTGTCCAGCGTTGCCCGCACGTACAGCTTTTCAATAAAGCCGTTGGCCCGCGCCTGAAGCACCGACTGGTCACGCTCGTTCCAGGCGATGCTGCCAATGGCTGATAACTGCGTGTTCAAGGTGCCCTGCACCACCTCGGCAGTGCGCAAGCCCAGGTTTTGCTGCACCCGGGGACTCACCGTCACGTTGCTGCTATCGCCTGCCTGCGCACCGGCATAAACCGGTACCAGCATCATGTCCATAAAAGGTGATTTTGCGGGCGCATCAAAGCGTTTTCCGGGCACCATGGGGTCGTGGTAGTAAAGCACCTGCTGGCCGTTGGCCGGGTCAATGTCACCGGCTTTTAGGCCATTTTTGATGTGCCGGCGCGTGGCTTCTTCACCGGCGGCCACGCTGTTCGTGTCGGCGGGGGTAGCTGTTGCCGCTGTCGACGGGCTGCCTGCGCTTTGTGGCCCGGATGCTTTGCTGCCATGCTGCAAGCCTGCACTGTAAAGCGCATAGCCGCCGCCACTCATGATCAGCACCAGGGCAGCAGCTGCAGCTGCCGCATAAATAGTTTTTGTTTTCATGGAGCTTGCTCTGGAATGATTGAATTCAAACGCCACTGCACGGCCGATTGCCGGGCTTGCAGTTCAAGTGAACGCAAGCCGATGTCGGTTTGCTGTTTGCGCGCTTCCAGTACAGACGCCAGCTTCTCGCGGCCACCCTGGTAGGCGGCTAGCAGGAGGGCCACGCGCTGTGCCGCCAACGGTAAGGTTTGCTGCGTCAGGCGTTCTTGTTTGCTGCTGGTTTCGGCCAGTTCGATCAACAAGGTGTCAAGCGCCTGCGTTTGCTGCAGCAGTGCGTCGTCGCGTCCGGCTTCAATGCGTTCGAGTTCCTTTTGTCTTGCACGAATAAGCGGTTGCTGGCGGGTCCCGGGTGAAACAGGCCAGTCAAATGTCAGCTGTACCGACACAAAATCGCTGTAGGCGGGGCCGCGTTTGCCGTAGCGAACACCCCAGCTCCAGTCGCCGCTTTTTGCGGCTTCGGCCTCACGCAGGTCCGCATCAGCCATGGCGCGCAGAGGCGTGAGTGCTGCGACCTCAGGGCTACGCTCAATATGGGCCTGCAACCAGGCGCGGTTTATCTGCAGGTGCGGCGCGTCGCCCGACAAACCTGCTGCATCTCTATCGCCAATCCAGCGGCGCAGCGCGGCGTGTGCATGGTGCGCTTCGCGCTGCAGTTCATCGTGCCGGTCGGCCAGTGCCAGCGCCTCTAGCTGCAGGGTGCTGACATCGGCCGGGGTGATTTTTCCGGCGGCCAGTTGGGTATCGGCGGTGGCCTGCAGCAAACGCTGCTGGCCGATGAGGTTGTCAAAAAGCTGCAGACGCTTTGCGGAAAAATAACTCGCCAGCCAGGCCAGGCCGGTTTCGCGACGTACTGCAAGTTGCTCTATTTTCAGCAGCGCTTGCTCTCGTGCGGTGCGTGCCAGTGCTGCATCACTGCGGGCGGCGCGTTTGGCGCGGTTGGGCACGTCCTGGGTCCAGCCAATCTGGCGTTGCGTGAAATTGTCACGCGTCAAACTGCCCCGGTCAGGGCCGTTGATGGGCAGGCTGTCAATACCGACAGACAGTTTCGGGTCCGGCAATTCGGCGGCGCTCGCCTGCAGTGCTGTAGCGCCGTGAACGCTGGCCGCACGCGCTTTGAGCAGTGGTGCACGTTCGGCTGCCACACGCAGTGCCTCCTCAAACCCAAGGCCCTGGGCTGATCCAGTAAAAGGCAGAGTAAACAACAAGGCTGCGGCGCCGTATGTCCATAGCCGCTGGGGTACAAGTTGACGCATTTCAATCTCCTGAATACAAGCAGCTGCAAAAGCTGGCTGCCAACATCATCTGCAGACAAGCTGCAGACGTACTTTGGGTATTGCGGTCAGGAAATCGGTGGTTTGAAGCTTGCAGCGCTGTCTGCACTGCGAAAGTAGTTGCCCGCCAGCAGCGGTGTGCCCGGTCGATTCATCGTGTCAGCAGGCCAGGCGGCATGCATCCATGAGGCCAGTGCCAGACACAGCTGGCAGGTGTCGCAGCTGTGGCAATGCGCGCTTGCCGGGCCGGCCTGCTCTGGTTTGTCAGCCACCGCTTGCACCTGCATCGGGCAGTCCGCAGGCATGGCCGACTCGGCAACCATGGCCGCAGTGTTGGCCACGCTGGCTTGCGCCAGCAACAGTTGCTGTGTTGCCATATCTACCGCCATGACATTGCCCGCCCAGCCGCGCAAGGGCAGCAGGACGATCATCAGAGCAATGAGAAAGTAACGCATGGGTAAATGATACGGTGGATTATGAAAGGTTCAAATGCAAACCAATCCGCAGGACTACAAATGACTTCGAACGACTGGGGCGGTGTCCCACAACTCTGGGAGCTTATCTACGACGCGACATTTCTTGCAAGGGGTAGATTATGAAAAGTCCGCTGTTCAAATTCCTATATTCGAACACAGGCAAATCCATCAATTTCTACACACCAAAGAAGGTCAATATGCACAAAAAAAATACGAAGATTGCATCGCTGCTTGCAATGCTTGCGCGGTAGCTTGTAACTACTGCGCCGCTTCCTGCCTACGCGAAACAGACGTCACCATGATGGCCGGCTGCATTGCGCTGGACATCGACTGTGCTCAACTGTGCGCGACGGCATCATCCGCGATGTCCCGTGAAAGCGTTCATGCGCAAGCTATTTGCGAGTTGTGCGCATCGGTTTGTCAGTCCTGCGCCGAAGAATGCGCGAAGCACAGCATGGCGCACTGCCAGGCGTGCGCAAAAGCGTGTACCGAATGCGCACAGGCTTGCCGAAAAATGGCCGTAGCAGCGTAATCAGCTTCAATCCAGTCATACCCAGGAGTCAATGGCATGCTAAAAAATACACTTGTTCGGTCAATTTCAATGGTGGCGTTGGCAGCCAGCTGTCTCGTGCCATTGGCCAATGCGCAAACCGCACCGGCGACAGGAATGGGCGGCATGAAAAGCGATACGAAAAAGCCCATGTCCATGACGATGGAAAAAGGCATGGGCATGGACATGAAACCCATGATGATGGACATGCAAAACAAGATGTCGTCCATGAAATCCAGCGGCAATATGGATGTGGACTTTGCCATGATGATGCGCCTGCATCATCAATTAGCTATCACCATGGCTGAGGCAGAACTTCAAAATGGCAAAGACCCCCAGATGCGAGTCATGGCCAAAGATATTATTTACGCCCAGAAAAAGGAAATTGCCTTATTTGATAAGTTTTTGGCCAAGCGCGGCGAGGCGGGCATGAAGATGAATAAATAACCGCAGGACAGCCAGCGTCAGGGGCTTTGCAACCAGTTCAAGTGTGTCCCTCGTTTCGAGATAAAAAACCGCTGAAAGCCGATATAACTTGACCGCTCGGCCCATCGGGCTTTGCAGCAACCTTGCAAGCAGGCCTATTTGGCCAACTGAATATCGGTCACCACAATTGCACCGCCGGCTTTTTCAGCCTTGAAGCGAACCTTGTCGCCCGCTTTCACTTTGTCCAGCATGGCTGGGTCTTTGACCTGAAACACCATCGTCATACCGGGCATGTCCAGATTTTTGATTTCACCGTGTTTAATGGTGATTTTTTTCGTGTCCACGTCCACTTTGCGGATTTCGCCTTCGGCCATATCGGCTGCTGACGCCGAAGCCATTGAGGCGCCTGCATGGGATGCTGCATTGGCCGCGTGAGCGCCAAACATTAACGCTGAAATGATGAAGAGTGATTTGAGATTTTTCATGATGTTTCTTTCAGATTGTTGAAGGCGTTGGAATTGGCAATTGCAGGATAGGTTTTATAAACGCGCGAGTTGCCGTCACGGAGGACCAGCATGACGTTGTAGGCGTCGCGCGTGCCGTCCATTTCCATGCCTGGCGAACCCATTGGCATGCCAGGCACGGCCAGCCCCAGCCCCTTCGGCTTTTCGCGGAGCAACTGGCGTATCTCGCTGGCGGGGACATGCCCCTCAAGCACGTAGTCGCCCAGAGTGGCTGTATGGCACGAACCCATGTTTTCGGGCATGCCAAGCTTCAAGCGGATGGGTGCGGTGTCTTCGACATCGTTGACCACCAACGAGAAACCGTTTTTTTGAAGATGCGTTACCCACGCCTTGCAGCAGCCGCAGTTTGGTGTTTTCCACATAGTAATATTGCCCACACTGTTGCGCGCGTGGGCCAGCCACGGAGCGCCTAGTGATACCGCGCCGGCCAAGGCAATTCGCAATGTTGACCGCCGCGTAGCGAATTGCTGCGATTTATCCTGCGCCATAGACACGCCTGGTAAAAGATTATTTTTTTGCCACATTGACCAGGCCTTTCATGCCGGCATCGTAGTGACCCGGCTGCAGGCAGGCAAAGTCAACTTTTCCTGCGGACGTGAATTGCCAAATGATCTCGCCTGTTTTGCCGGGTGCCACTGTAACCATGTTGGCATCGGCATGCTCCATCTCGGGGTTCTTCTTCATGACCTCGTAATGATCCTTCAAATCTTTGGCCGTGCCCAGAACCATCTCGTGCTTAACCTTGCCGGAATTTTTGGCTACAAACCGGATTGTCTCGCCTTGCTTGACATCAACGATGGAGGTATGAAAGCGCATGTCATCCTTCATGTCTATGTTGATGGTGCGCATGACTTTGGAAGCGACGCCTGGCTTGCCAATGGCTGCCTCGCCATGACCACCCGCATGGTTGCCGGATGCCATAGCCGCCATGGACAGTAAAAGTGCGGGAATGGCGATTGCGAAGTAACGTGATTTCATGAAAATACCTTCAAGGTTGGTGGTGAGAAGAAACTGAAAAATTACCGGGAGTAATCCAGGGGAACGAAAATACAGTTGAAAAAGGCTTCATGCCCAATAATTTCCGGCCGTTAGTGCTATCAAAAGAGTAGTTTTTTTTGACAACGCATATTTGTGTTTTCAGTGTTTCATGCCCCCCATGCCACCGCCCATCACAGGCTTGCGCACCTGCACCTCGACTTCTTTGGCAGGCATGTTTTGCGCCTTCATGGTCTGCCCGCCTTCTGCTGCAAAGCGGGCCGGGTTGGGCAGGGCACCGGTCCATTCGTAGGCGATAGTGCCGGGCGGGTGCTTGTACCAGCCGGGGTCTTTGTAGTCGCCGGGTTTCTGGTCTTTGCGCACCTTGAGCATGCTGAACATGCCGCCCATCTCGACCGAGCCAAATAGGCCTTCGCCGGTCATCATTTTTGCGGTGTTGTCGGGCAGGGGCATGTCCATCTCGGCCATGTCAGCCATGCCGCGCTCACCCATCACCATGTAATCGGGAATCACATTGGTGATGTCCTTCACTATTTTGCGGTGGTCTACACCGATCAGGGTTGGTACATCGTGGCCCATGGCATTCATGGTGTGGTGGCTTTTATGGCAGTGAAAAGCCCAGTCGCCTTCTTCATCGGCGACAAAGTCGATCTGCCGCATCTGGCCCACGGCCACATCGGTGGTCACCTCCGGCCAGCGACCGGCTTTCGGTGTTGGGCCACCGTCGGTACCTGTCACAGTGAACTCATGGCCGTGAATGTGAATCGGGTGATTCGTCATCGTCAGGTTGCCCATGCGTATGCGTACCTTGTCGTTCTTGCGTACCACCAGCGGGTCAATACCGGGGAACACGCGACTGTTCCAGCTCCAGATATTGAAGTCCAGCATGGTCATGATCTTGGGTGTGTAGGCACCGGGGTCAATGTCATAGGCGTTGAGTAAAAATACAAAATCGCGGTCTACTTCGCCAATTAGCGGGTGCTTCACTTTTGGGTGCGTGATCCAGAAACCCATCATGCCCATGGCCATTTGCGTCATCTCGTCGGCATGTGGGTGGTACATGAAAGTGCCGGGGCGGCGCGCCACAAACTCATACACAAATGTTTTTCCCACCGGAATCGCTTGCTGGTTCAGACCGGACACACCGTCCATACCGTTAGGCAGGCGCTGCCCGTGCCAGTGCACGCTGGTGTGCTCTGGCAGCTTGTTGGTGACAAAAATGCGCACTCTGTCACCTTGAACCACTTCAATCGTCGGTCCTGGGCTCTGGCCGTTGTAGCCCCACAGGTGGGCTTTGAAGCCGGGCGACATTTCGCGCACGACGGGCTCGGCCACCAGGTGGAATTCCTTGACGCCGCTGTTCATGCGCCAGGGCAAGGTCCAGCCATTCAGGGTCACGACCGGGTTGTAGGGGCGGCCCGTTTCAGGCACCAGCGGCGCCATGGTGTCAGGCCTGGTTTGCAGCACGGGTTCGGGTAAGGCGGCCATGGCGACACGGCTGACGGCGGCGGCACTGACGGCTGCAGTGATCGCGCCTGCGCCGCGCAAGAAATTTCTTCTGTCGTTCATTGTGAGTCTTTGGTTTATAGGTTGGTCAATGCGCAGCTTTTTCAGCACCGCCTGCGGCTGGGGCGCCCAGCATCATGCCGGTGGGCTTGCCCGTCATGGAGGCGCTGAGCGCTGCATCGGCGAGCCAGAACTGCTGGTAGGCATTGATGGCGGTCACCACGCCGGCTATCTGGTCACGGGAATCGGCCAGCAGCTCAAACACGCCAATCAGCATGCCGTTGTAACGAAGCGTGTTTTCTTCGGCCATGATTTTGCGCAAAGGTACGACTTCGTCGCGGTAGTGGCGGGCCACGCCATAGGCCGTGCGGTAGGCCGAATAGCTTTCGCGCAGCTGCGATGTAGCAGCGCGCACGGTGCCGTCATAGCGGTTGGCGGCTGCGAGTGACTGCGCGTTCATCACATCGCGTTTGGCATTGCCCCAGTCAAAAATTGGCAGCCGGATACCCAGTTCGTAGCCGCGTTTGGCTGCTGCTGTGCCCGTTCCATTGTCAAAAATTGTGTCGCGCCGTACACCGATCTCCACATCAATCAGGCTGGTGATCAGGTTCAAACCCTGCGATTTACCCGCTGCATCCAACTGGCCGCGTGCCAGTTGCACGTCAAGCCGTTGATCGGTTGCGGTGCTGTTGACAACGCTGGCTGCACGCGCCTCTTTGGGAAAATCAGGCAGGCGTTCGGGCAGCTTGAGCTGCGCCGCTTGCGCGTCCGTCAGCCCCAATTGCCGCGTTAATTCTTCACGCGCCGCGAGCGCGCCATGCTGCGCTGCAGCCAACTGCGCGGTGCTGTCGGCGTAAAAAACCTGTTGCCGGGCGCGCTGTAACTTGTTGAAATTTCCAACCATTTGCATGCGCTTGGCCAGCTCTGCACTGGCCAGCGCGGTGGTGTTGATTTGCTCGGCGTATTGCAGTACCTGACTGGCCGTTACCGCCCGCACCCAAGCCTGGCGTACTTGCGTGACTTGCTCGACCACATTGGCCGACAGCTGGACTTGGGATTGTGCGATTTGGCTTTGTGCAATCGCCAGGCGGCGCGGCAGCGTCAGCAGATCGAGCAGGCCAAATGACAGCAATCGCCCCAACTCCAGTTCATCTTTGAAGGTCATGCGCTCAAATGTGAACAAGGGGTTGGCGATGCGGCCCGCCTGGTTGGCTGCGGACATGTCTGCCCAACTTTGCGCCAGCATGGTTTGCACTGCCGGGCTATTGGCCAACGCCAGCTGAACTGCATCGTCAGCGGTCAAGGTCTTGGACAACAATTCACCAGCGCGTTTACTTCTGACGGCGTTGTGCTCGGCACTGCGGCTGAGTTCAAGCTTGCCGCCTGTAAAAGTGTCCGTTGCCTGGTTGGCACTTGAGAGGGTTTGGTCAAAATTAACCGAGGCGCAGCCGGTCAGTACCAGCGTTGCGACGCCCATTGCGGTCAGTTTAAAAACTTTGCGTTTGATAAATGTTTTCATGGTTTGCCCCTACGAACTGTTTCCCCTGGCTTGTTGGCGGAAGCCGGTGTGGTTGAAGGCTTGGTGTCGACTTCTTGGGCTTGTTTGGCGTACGCCCGCCAGCCGCCAATGCGGGCTACGTTGTCGTTGGCTTCTTTCCAGTTGACGGTTTTATCGTCGGTGAAGGGCTGGTAACCCTCAAAAGCCGATTTGTAGGCCAGAGGGGCAGGTGTCGCTGGCGTCTGGGCGGTGCCGGCCAGCGGCCAGGCCAGCAGGGCAAGCCAGCAAAGCGTGATGGAAAAATAACGGGGTTTCACAAAATCTCCTGAATGACAAGCGGGGCGACTGATAGAAATCGCAGTGATTCGGGCTGGCAACCTCAAAAAGGCGGCCTGCCGAAGCGCAAGTACAGACCCAATATGGGCCCGGGATTCAGGAAATCGGTGGTTTTTGACCCAGCGCGGTATGTGCACTGGTGAATTGAGCCGCCCCGGTGGGCAGCATCAAAGGGGCAGCAAAGGCGCGTTTTACGCTTTGCAGGGATGACGACAACGCCACCGTGTGGCAGGCTTGGCAAGACTGACATGGCTTGCAGTCCTCGCCCTGCGCATCGTGCACTTCTACTAAAGGCTCTGCCTCGCTCGAGGCATGCCCGCCGCAGTCTGGATGGGCCTGCGCGGAAGTAGCCGGCGCTGCTTGAAGCGAAAGTTTTTGCTCGAATTGCCCACCTGCGCTTGTTTTATGCGCGCCAGCCGCTATCGTTTTTGTAGTGTTCCAAAAACCAGACGCCATGTTGATGGCCATGTCCGTCGCCATGGCATCGCCCATCCAGCCGCGCAAGGGCAGCAAGACGATCATGATGGCAAGTAGCAAATGACGCATGGGGTAATGATAGTAGGCGTCGAAAAAAGTTCAACGGAATTTGTCAATGCCGACAAAATTGCTATGTTTTAAATAGCGTAATGCGCCTGTAGAATATACGTTTGGGCCTGATTTAATGCTCCAAAATCGCATGAAACAAAACGCCACTGTATGACCCTGCAAGCCTCACATTCAAAAACCTGGGTATCGGGAAATAAGGGTGTTCTGGCCGCTCTGGTTTCCGCTTTTTTGTTTGGCGCTGGTACGCCGCTGGCCAAGGGGCTGCTTGAGCACGTCAATCCGTGGATGCTGGCCGGGCTGCTTTACCTCGGGTCTGGACTTGGCCTGGGACTCTACCGGCTGGTGCGGGGCGCT
>JANXTM010000330.1 GCA_025352405.1 Polaromonas sp. | reverse complement strand
GCCGGTCAGAACAATCAGGTCAGCCCAAGAGATTTTTTGGCCGTACTTTTGTTTGATGGGCCACAGCAAGCGGCGCGCCTTGTCAAGATTCACGTTGTCCGGCCAGCTGTTCAGAGGCGCAAAACGTTGCGTGCCAGAGCTTGAACCGCCGCGACCATCAGTAACGCGGTAGGTGCCTGCACTGTGCCAAGCCATGCGCACGAAGAACGGGCCGTAGTGACCGTAGTCAGCAGGCCACCAGTCCTGGGAGTCTGTCATCAAGGCGGTGAGGTCTTTAACTACCGCGTGCAAGTCCAGGCTTTTGAATTCTTCGGCATATTTAAACGTTGCGCCCATTGGGTTTGAACGCTCAGAGTGCTGCTCTAACAGTTTCAGATTCAGCTGGTTTGGCCACCAGTCAGCATTGGTGCGGGCACCAGCCACTGTGGGCTTGAGCACGGCATGGTGAAACGGACACTTGCCTTCTCTTTCTTCAAGGAGGGGGGCGGAATGGCCAGCTGGTGTCGTGGAGGCGGTGTCATTGCTCATCAGAAGTTCCTTTGGTGGGTTTAAACGTGTCACGTTAAGAGTATAAATTTTGTCAACGCATTAATAAAATTAATTAGAAATATATTGTCGATAGTATTAATCAATGAATAAGTCTTTTTGTATCCTTGCTTTTTGAGCGGAAACAATGAGGTTACGCTCGTGAACAACTACCGACAAGACTTTTTACGGAATGACACCATGATCAGTACAGCTGCAGTAACTTGCCAGACTCGCTTTCCCCTCGCAGATCTTGCAAACTTGCCGAATGACCTTCGGATAAAAATTCTTGAAGTGCAGGAGAAAGCCGGCTTTGTGCCGAATGTATTTCTGGGTCTGGCGCGCCGCCCCGCCGAGTGGCGGGCGTTTTTTGCTTACCACGACGCGCTGATGGTTCCTGAATCAGTGGGGCGCACCAGCAGCCTGACCAAAGGCGAGCGTGAAATGATTGTGACCACCACCAGCGCAGCCAACAAGTGCCTGTATTGCGTGGTCGCACACGGCGCACTTTTGCGGATTTATGAGAAAAAACCGCTGGTGGCCGACCAGGTAGCCGTTAACTACCGCAAAGCCGACATCAGCCCGCGCCAGCGCGCCATGCTGGACTTTGCGATGAAGGTCTGCCTGCATTCAGACGAGATCGACGACGCGGACTTTGCGGCGCTGGCCGGCCATGGTTTTGACGATGAGGACGCCTGGGATATTGCAGCCATCACTGCTTTTTTTGGCCTCTCAAACCGCATGGCCAGCTTCAGCAGCATGCAGCCCAACACCGAGTTTTACTTGATGGGCCGGGTGCCCAAACCCGCAAAGGTTTAAGAACATCCGGGCCAAGACCATCAGCCCACTTTTACACCGGACTAGGCTGAGAGCGACCAGCCAAATCTGCCAGCCATCGGTCTGCGCAACAAGCACAGAGCCGGCGCAGACGGGCTAAAAGCCAACACCAACCGTTACTGGGGTAAGCGCCAAGCGCGAGCCCCTGCGCAAGCCGCTATTGAATAAATAGCATATGGTCGGCGTGTTTGCTGCCTTGAAAGCCATTTTTTTATCAGGGCTCAACCAACTGGCGCATCCACTCCGGTAGGGATTTGGCCTTTTGCGCCGGAAAATCCACCCAGATGGTGGTTGCCCCACCGGCTGCGCAAATCACGCCGGGCGCATCAACGCGCTCCATGGTGCCCCAGCTTTCAAAGGTGGTGCGGCCCGGGTCACTGACGTACATCTTCATGCGCACATCACCGGGGTACTCCAGCTGCTTGTAAAAATTGCAAAACGCATTGACGATTACCGGCCCTTCGCCCAGCGGGTCAGGCTTGCAGCCGATGGCGTACATCCAGTCAATGCGAACGGTTTCCAGGTATCTGAAGTAGCTGCCATTGTTGAGGTGGCCCATGGCGTCCATGTCGCCCCAGCGGATGGCGATAACCATTTCATGGACAAGTTTTTTCACCTCGGGAATTTCAATTTTCATAAATTTCTTTGTTTTTTCTTGTTTTCTTGTTTTCTTGTTTTCTTGATTTCTTGATTTCTTGTTTTAGCGATGTGCCCGTATGCTCGCAAAAATCCCGGCAACAAACAACAGGCAGGCCAGGGCTTGCAACAGTGATGGCCAGTGGTTGTCCCACATGAACGAATAAAGCAGGGCAAACAGCGTCTCGCTGACGATCAACTGACCGCACAGGCTGGCGCTCAGTCGCTGGCTGGCGATGTTCCAGAGTATGGTGGCCAGCCAGGCCGAACCGATGCCTGTTGCTATACAAAGCATAGCGGCTAGCGCAATATCGGGTTGCCCGAGCAGCACTTTTGCATCGGTTCCCGTCGTCAG
Organism: Polaromonas sp.; assembly: GCA_025352405.1. GTDB lineage: Bacteria > Pseudomonadota > Gammaproteobacteria > Burkholderiales > Burkholderiaceae_C > Polaromonas. The sequence continues at coordinate 834 of JANXTM010000330.1, read as the reverse complement.
CCACAGCAGCAACGCGCCCAGGCCTGTAGCCACACCCAACCAGTTGGCCCAGGTGGTGGCATTGACCTCAGGGTGTTTTTTGAGCCAGGCAGCGTTGAGCAGGCCAAACGCCGTCCAGAGCGCCATGGCCACTACGGCACATGCCACGCCGCGCCAAAAGCCCAGCCCGCCAGCCGTTGCATCCAGGTCAGTGTCAGCACTTTGTGTGGCCTGCATCATCAACCCCAAGCCCAGAAGCGTCAGCAGCAAGCCCGGCAGCAAAGCGCCCCAGCGCAAGCCCACGGGCTTGCCGAGCAGCATCATCCACAACGGAATCGTGCCAATTATGAGGCTGGGCACTTCAGTACCTGCATCGCGGATGGCCAACACCAGCAGCAAGTAATAACCGGTAAAACCCAAGACACTCATACCCAACGCAGCAAAGGCCTGCTGCCGGGTGGGCCAGACCGCACGCCGGATGATCACCATTAGCGCCAGCGAAAACACGCCGTAAGATAAAAACCGCCCCGCCGTGAAATCAACTGGCGACAGACCACCGACCATGCGCGGCGCGACAAACACCAGGCCCCACAATGCCCCCGCGACAAGTCCCGCTGCGATTCCCTTCAGCATGTCGGATCAGTTCGAAAACTAACGTTGGCTACAGCCAGGCATTCAGTGGTGACGACGCGGCTTAGTCTGCCGGCAAGCTGGGCTCCCACGCCACCCGAGGCACCGGAGGCACTCGAGGCACACGCGACCAGCACAACGCACCCCGAAATATGCAAGCTGAAAGCCATCGAAAACTCCCTGGCATAAAATACGAACGGTCGTTCTATTTTTGGATTTCGCAGC
>JANXTM010000328.1 GCA_025352405.1 Polaromonas sp. | reverse complement strand
CTGCTGCTCGGTGCGGCCGCCTTGATGCTGGTGTTTGTGTGGTGGCAACGCCGACTGGCTGCAAGCGGCGGCGCGCCGCTGATGAATCTGGCCTTGTTTGGCTACCGGCCGTTTGCCATGGGCAGTGTGGTGGCGTTTATTTACGGTACCGCGCTATTTGGCTCCACCTACCTGTTGCCGGTGTACATGCAGCTGGGGTTGAACCTGTCGGCATCTTACGTGGGGACCATCTTGCTGCCCGCCGGCCTGGTGCTGGCCGTCACCATTGCCATGGTCGGCCGGCTGGCCGACAAGCAGCCTACCTGGTTGCTGGTCAGCATTGGCCTGGCACTGCTGGCGGCGTCGTTTGCGCTGATGAGCACCGTCACGCTCACGTCTGCCCTGTGGTGGCTGGTGGTGTGGGCCACGCTGGGGCGTATTGGCTTGGGCTTTATTTTGCCCTCCCTCAACCTCGGCTCGTTGCGGCCGCTGCACGAAAGCCTGCTGTCGCAGGGCTCCAGTGCGATCAATTTTTTACGCATGTTGGGCGGCGCCATTGGCGTGAGCCTGTGCGGTATTGTGCTGGAGTGGCGGCTGGCGGCGCATGGCGATTCGCTGGCAAATGCCGCCAGCAGCCCGGCGCGGCTGGCGGCCTTTAACGAATCTTTTTTGATGCTTGCCGGCCTATGCGTGCTGGCCCTGCTGGCTGCATGGCAGCTGCGCGCACCCGCTGCGGGCCAGTCACCTTCGAGAGCAGGCTGAGCATGTGCCAGCTGCTCGGCATGAACTGCAACACGCCTACCGATGTGACCTTCAGCTTTCGCGGCTTTGCGCAGCGCGGCGGGCAGACCGACCACCACGCCGATGGTTGGGGCATAGCATTTTTTGAGGGCGATGCTGGGGGCAGTGACGACAAGGGTTTGCGCCATTTTGTTGACCACCAACCTGCTTGCTCATCGCCTGTAGCGGCGCTGATCAGCCGTTACCCCATCAAAAGCCGCAACGTTATTGCGCATATTCGCAAGGCCACGCAAGGCCGGGTAGCGCTAGAAAACTGCCACCCTTTTGTGCGCGAGCTGTGGGGCCGTTACTGGGTGTTTGCACACAACGGGGATCTGGGAAATTTCGCACCGCGTCTGCATGGCAGCTTCAAACCGGTAGGCAACACCGACAGCGAACGCGCCTTTTGCTGGATCATGCAGGAACTGGCCAAGTCGCATGCAGACGTGCCGAGCGTATCGGAACTGAGCATCACGCTACGGGAGCTGGCGGGCCACATCGCACCGCACGGTACCTTCAACTTTTTGCTCAGCAATGGACAGGCCCTCTGGGCGCATGCCTCGACCAAGCCCGACTCTCAGCGGCTGTACTACGTCGAGCGCCAGCATCCATTTGCGCACGCCACCCTAAGCGACGAAGACGTGAGCGTTGACTTTGCCGAGCACACCAGCGTGACAGACCGCGTTGCCGTGGTGGTGACCGCACCGCTCACCACCAACGAGCACTGGACTGCGTTTGCACCGGGCGAACTCAAAGTGTTTGAGGGCGGCAGGTTGCAGATCTTGTCCCCGGATCTGACTTAGGGCGCGGCCTGTTTGGCTGCGGCAACCGGACACGTCAGGGCCTGGCCATCAAGCTGCGCATGCTCCAGCGTGAAACGGGCGGTAGTCTCTGGCCCGTTGCGCTGCACCGTCACCACGTACATACTGTCAAAGTCGCTGCCCTTCCAGGTTGGCACCACACTTTTTGTACCGGCGTCATTGGCGGGCTTGAGCATGGCCTTGACGAGTTGCTCAAGCAGGCGATGCTCCCAACCTACCAGTATCAAGGCCTGGTGGTAGCGCGGTTGCGCCAATTCATCTTGCAGGCCCTGAATGTCTTGATACCCGAACGAGGCGTTGATGGGCAGGCCAAACTGTATGGCGGTTGGTGCAACCGTTAAGAGCGGCCGTACGTAGTTATAAGCCTGGTGGGCATCGACTTTCATGTCGTGCGGGTCAGAGGCAAAAACAAAATCGGGTTTGCCAAATTTGGCCAGCAGAACTGCGGGCAGGGCCAGTGAACGGTTCAGGCCCTGGCAATTGAGCTGGCCCAGACCTTCAGCAGGTTTTTCGCCATGCCGCACAAAAACAATTTTTTGTTCACTGACGCCCGCAGGTAAAGCGGCCAGGGAAAGCAAGGGCAACCACCCCAGCGCAAGCCAAGGGGCGCTACGCAGAAGTTGTTTTAAAAATGTTTTGCCCGTCATCTTTTTTTGTAGTTTGACGACATGTCTGTTCACGCGGCAACCAGCGCTGCCTCCAGCGCGTCGACAAACATGGCGGCCACGTCAAAGCCGGTCTGGTCAAAAATTTCCTGGAAGCACGTTGGGCTGGTCACGTTGATCTCGGTCACGCAGTCACCAATCACGTCGATACCGGCGAGCAGCAGGCCGCGCCCGGCCAGTACTGGGCCCAGCGCCTCGGCGATTTCACGGTCGCGCGCTGACAGCGCTTGCGCTACGCCCTTACCGCCCACAGCCAGATTGCCACGCACTTCGGTGCCTTGCGGAATACGCGCCAGGCTAAACGGTACCGGCTTGCCGCCGATCACCAGTACGCGTTTGTCACCCAGCACAATCTCGGGTAAAAACTTTTGCACCATCACGCTCTCGGCACCGTTTTTATTCAGCGTTTCAATGATGCTGCCGAGGTTCAGGCCGTCCTCTTTCACGCGAAAAATACCGGTGCCGCCCATGCCATCTAGTGGCTTGAGGATGATGTCCTTGTGCTCGGCATGAAAGCGTTTGATGTCACTCGCATCACGTGTCACCAGCGTCGGGCCAATGAACTGCGGAAACTCCAGAATGGCGAGCTTTTCCGGGTGGTCACGCAGGGCACGGGGTTTGTTGAAGACTTTGGCACCCTCGCGCTCGGCCTGCTCCAGCAGGTGCGTGGAATAGAAAAACTCGCTGTCAAACGGCGGGTCTTTGCGCATGATGACGGCGTCAAACTCTGCCAGCGCCTGGGGCCGCTCATCGGGGTAGGCCTGTTTGGCCGTGAACCAT
>JANXTM010000305.1 GCA_025352405.1 Polaromonas sp. | reverse complement strand
CCCTGGGCTCCTCAGCCAACGCCGAGTGCAGCATTGATTTGATCGCCCAAGCCTGGGCCGTTCTGTCGGACGCATCGAGTGATGAATTTATCCAGTCAGCCATCCAGTCCATGAACCAGCAACTGGTGGACGACGAGGCCGGCCTGCTGCGCCTGTTGACACCGCCGCTTGAAAAATCTGCCAACAACCCCGGCTACATCCAGGCCTACCCGCCCGGCGTGCGTGAAAACGGTGGCCAGTACAACCACGCTGCCGTCTGGGCCATGATGGCGCAAGCGCAAACTGGCGACGCGCAAGCCGCCTGGGAGAGCTTCAGGGCCATCAGTCCCGCCCATCGCAGCCAGCACCCTAAACGCGGGCCGCTGTACGAGCTGGAGCCCTACGTGATGGCCGGTGACGTGTACAGCGCTGCACCGTATACGGGGCGCGGCGGCTGGAGCTGGTACACCGGCTCGGCCGCCTGGCTGTACAGAGCTGCGCTAGAAACCCTGCTGGGGTTGAAAGTGCGGCAAGGCACACTGGCGTTGTCGCCGTGCGTACCTGCAGAATGGCCTTCGTTTGAAATAACGCTGCGTCTGGATGGACGCGTGGTGACGGTTCGCTGGCAGCGTGCAGGTGTTGCTGCTTCGACTGACGTGAGGCCCCACCGCGTGCTGCTTACCGGCCAGACGGTGGTACTGCGGGATCTGCCCGATGGCGCGCTGTTGCTGGTGACGACGACCTGATCCAGATACGCGTTAGACAAGCCCGCAGTGGGCTTCAAAATTAGTGTCCAATCAAGGTATGATTCCGCTACACGACACGCCTGTCCCGGTGCAGACCGCATCTGATTTCAAAACGACGGCCACGTCAGCAGTTATGCGGGCGAACGGGCTGCACTTCCAATATGCCGGGCAAGTGTTGTTTACCAACTTTTCGGCGCACGTCATGCCTGGCGTCACGCTGGTGTGCGGCGGCAGCGGGCGTGGCAAAAGCACCTTGCTTCGCGTGCTGGCGGGCGCGCTGCCACTGACAAGCGGGCAACTGCATATCAACGGCATCAGCCTGCAAGACCAGCCTGCAGCGTACCGTCAGCAGGTGTTCTGGACCGAACCGCGCACGGACGCCTTTGATCAAATCACAGCGCTTGAATATTTTCAATTGCAACGTCAAACGCACGGCGGTTTTACCGAGAGAAATCTGGTTGCGCTGGCCGATGGTTTGAGCCTGGAGCCCCATTTGAGCAAGCCGCTGTACATGCTGTCAACGGGCTCCAAACGCAAAGTCTGGCTTGCGGCAGCGTTTGCGTCAGGGGCTGCTGTCACGCTGCTGGACGAGCCTTTTGCTGCGCTCGATACCGCGTCAATCGGTTTTGTTATGAGCATAATGGAAGACGCAGCAACCCACCGAACGCGCGCATGGGTGCTGGCCCATTACGAGGCGCCCGGCAAAGTGCAGCTGGCGGGCATGATTGATCTGGGACCCTGACGCCTGATGTTTGATACCCGACGCCCGATGACATGGCCACAGTTAGCCATTGAAAGCCAAATGGTCTAAAGTGCAACAACAGACCTTCATACCCAATTCATCAGCGTGGTGCAAACTCGCGCAATCATATTGTTTATACCGTTTCAAAACCTGTAGCCCTGTTTATGAACTTCACTGATGTTGCTGATGATCCCGAAGCAACAGACCACACGCCTGCCGAACGTGCCGCTGCCGGATCCCGTAGCACCTGGGTGAGCGTGGGTGTCAATCTGGTTTTGACAACCCTACAGATCACGGCAGGGATTTTTTCAAAATCACAAGCATTGATAGCCGACGGCATTCATTCTCTGTCTGATTTGGTGGCTGATTTTGTAGTGCTGTTTGCCGGCCACCACAGCAAGAAGGACGCCGACGAAGACCACCCCTACGGCCACCAGCGTTTTGAAACCGCCGCTTCGCTGGCGCTTGGTCTTCTGTTGCTTGCAGTGGGTGTGGGGATGTTGTGGTCCGCTGTCGGCAAACTCGAATCGCCAGAAACCGTGCAAAAGGTG
>JANXTM010000188.1 GCA_025352405.1 Polaromonas sp. | reverse complement strand
GAGCAAGGTCCGAAAATTTAGCCAATTCAGCTGGATCAAAGTTATCAGTGGTGTGCATAACCCAATTATCGTTGAGACGTAAAAAAACCGCGCCTGAGCGCGGTTTTTTGAAGCAGTCCGTAAGGATTACTTGTTGGCGCGAGTACCAACCACTTCGATTTCCACGCGGCGGTTTTTCGCGCGACCTTCGGCAGTTTTGTTATCAGCAACTGGCTGCTTCTCGCCTTTTCCTTCTGTGTAAACGCGATTTTTCTCGATACCCTTGGACACGAGGTAAGCCTTGACGGCTTCGGAGCGCCTTACAGACAGCTTCTGGTTGTATGCATCGCTACCAACGGAGTCAGTGTGACCGACGGCGATAATGACTTCCAGATTGATATCTTTGATCTTGCCAACCAGATCGTCAAGCTTGGCTTTGCCTTCTGGCTTGATTACGGACTTGTTAAAGTCAAAAAACGCATCAGCTGCGTAAGTCACTTTTGTTGCTGCTGGAGGTGCAACGACAACAGGGGGTACGACGACTGGTGCTGGCGCAGGAGCAACAACCACAGGCGCGGGCGCGACGGGGGCAGCCACCACTGGAACAATCGCACCGTCACAACCAGGAGCAGCTGTAGCAGGTGTCCAAAAGGCATCACGCCAGCACAATTCGTTGGTGCCGTTTTTCCAGACCAGTTCGCCGTTGCCGTTTTTCCAGTTGTCGATAGTTTGTGCACCAGCGGCGGTAACAAGCGCTGCGGAAGCAAACAACATTGCCACTTTGTTGAGTTTCTTCATGGTTCTCCTCTAGAGAAAAGCCGCAGACTGGCTGCGATTAATAAGTTATACGCCGTAAATGACCACCACTCAAAGCGTTACAGTCATTGTGCCACAGCTGTTTGTGGGTACAAGCCCACCGCGGTGCCCGTCTTACAGAGACGCAAGAATCTTTGCCCTTTGTTGCTGCATCGCCACAACTTCACCCGCCGCCGTAACCCCTTAAACTCAAGCCTTAAAATTTGGTGGCGCTTTCTGCGCAGACCGTGATATTTCAATTCAGGCCTCTTATGACCCAGTTTGCAAAAGAAACCCTGCCCATCAGTCTTGAAGAGGAAATGCGGCGCAGCTACCTTGATTACGCTATGAGCGTCATCGTTGGTCGCGCACTGCCAGACGCCAGGGATGGACTAAAACCAGTTCACAGACGCGTGCTGTTTGCGATGCACGAGCTCAACAACGACTGGAATCGTCCTTACAAAAAATCTGCGCGTATTGTGGGTGATGTGATCGGCAAGTACCACCCGCACGGTGACAGTGCGGTTTATGAAACTATTGTTCGTATGGCGCAGGATTTTTCCCTTCGTCACATGCTCGTTGACGGTCAGGGCAACTTCGGTTCGGTAGACGGTGACAACGCTGCTGCCATGCGCTACACCGAGATCCGGATGTCCAAGATTGCGCACGAGCTTCTTGCCGATCTGGACAAGGAAACAGTAGATTTCGGTCCAAATTACGACGGCAGCGAGCATGAACCTTTGGTCATGCCTGCAAGGTTTCCAAACTTGCTGGTAAATGGCTCATCCGGCATTGCTGTCGGCATGGCCACCAATATTCCGCCACACAACCTCAACGAATCAGTTGACGCGTGTTTGCACCTTCTGAGAAATCCTGAGGCGTCAATTGACGAGCTGATGGAAATCATTCCGGCGCCGGACTTTCCGACAGCAGGCATTATTTACGGCATTAATGGCGTTAAGGATGGTTACCGCACCGGTCGGGGCAAGGTGGTCATGCGCGCCAAGTGCCATTTTGAAGACATTGATAAGGGCCAGCGGCAATCCATCATCGTTGACGAGCTGCCCTATCAAGTCAACAAAAAGACACTGCAAGAGCGCATGGCCGAGCTGGTTCACGAGAAAAAAATCGAAGGTATTAGTCACATTCAGGATGAGAGTGATAAGTCTGGTATGCGCTTGGTGATTGAACTCAAGCGAGGAGAAGTGCCTGAGGTGGTCTTGAACAACCTCTATAAACAAACCCAGTTACAAGACACCTTCGGCATCAACATGGTGGCGCTAATCAATGGGCAACCCAAACTGTGTAATTTAAAAGATCTGATTCAGGTCTTTTTGTCGCACCGGCGCGAAGTTGTTACCCGCCGCACGGTCTACACGTTGCGCAAGGCTCGCGAACGCGGCCACGTACTAGAAGGGCTTGCTGTTGCGCTGGCCAATATTGATGAATTCATTGCCATCATTCGTAACGCACCCACACCGCCGGTCGCCAAAGCGGAGCTGATGCTTCGGCCATGGGACAGCAAACTAGTTCGTGAAATGCTGACCCGCTCACGCGCAGACGGCGGTGTGGTTAATGCCGACGACTATCGCCCCGATGGCCTCGAAAAAGCCTACGGTATGGGAAATGACGGGCTGTATCGTCTGTCAGAAACGCAGGCCCAGGAAATTCTGCAGATGAGGCTGCAGCGCCTTACTGGTCTGGAACAAGACAAAATTGTGGCTGAGTACAAAGAGGTCATGGCAGAGATTGACGATCTGCTCGATATTCTGGCAAGGCCTGAACGTGTGTCCATCATCATTGGCGAAGAGCTCTCAACCATCCGGCAAGAGTTTGGCCAGACCAAACTGGGTGCGCGCCGCAGCCTGATTGAACACAGCTCATTTGACTTAAGCACTGAAGACCTGATCACGCCAACGGACATGGTCGTGACGTTGTCGCACACTGGTTATATCAAGAGCCAGCCTCTGTCGGAATACCGGGCCCAAAAACGTGGTGGCCGGGGCAAACAAGCCACGGCGACGAAAGAAGACGACTGGGTTGACCAGTTGTTCATTGCAAATACACACGACTATATTCTGTGCTTTTCCAATCGTGGGCGGTTGTATTGGCTCAAAGTCTGGGAGGTGCCAGCGGGCTCACGCGGCTCACGTGGTCGCCCCATCGTCAATATGTTTCCGCTGCAGGAGGGTGAAAAAGTCACCGTTGTATTGCCATTGACCGGCGAAAAACGCATCTTCCCCGCAGATCAGTACGTATTCATGTCCACCTCCATGGGCACAGTCAAGAAAACGCCTCTCGATGACTTCAGCAACCCGCGTAAAGCCGGCATCATTGCCGTTGACCTGGACGACGGCGATTTCCTGATTGGTGCAGCACTGACCGATGGCAAGCATGACGTGATGCTTTTTTCTGACGGCGGCAAAGCGGTACGTTTTGACGAAAACGATGTTCGACCCATGGGCCGCACTGCTCGCGGTGTGCGGGGCATGATGTTGGAGGAAGGTCAAAACGTCATTGCCATGCTGGTAGCTGAAGACGAGCAGCAAAGCGTACTGACGGCGACCCAGAACGGTTACGGCAAACGCACGTCCATCACAGAGTACACCCGTCACGGGCGTGGCACCAAGGGCATGATTGCCATCCAGCAAAGCGAGCGCAATGGCAAAGTTGTTGCCGCGACGCTGGTTCATTCAGACGATGAAATCATGCTGATTACTGACAAAGGAGTTTTGGTACGTACCCGCGTGAGCGAAATCCGTGAGATGGGAAGGGCAACCCAGGGCGTAACCCTCATTGGCCTCGACGAAGGTTCACAGTTAAGTGGCTTGCAGCGGATCGTTGAAAACGATGCCACACTAAACGATCACGTCAACGACAGCGAAGATGATGCGGTGAACCCTGCTACACCTTCCAACTCAGCTGCTCCCAACCCGGAAAACAAAGAATGAAAAATATACTGTCCGCCTTAACAATTGCAATTAGCGTAACCGTAGCCAGCCTTGCTTGGTCGACTATCAGCCATGCCCAGACCGTTGACCCCAAACTGGAGTGGGCCACAAAGGTCGTTGCACTTCAACAGGGCCCGGAGCTTAACCGTCTGGTGGAGCAGTTAGCAAACAGCACTGCTCAAGACCTGCTGCAAAAATGGGGACCAAAACTTCAGACAAATGTCCCCAAGGCCAAGTTGCCACAGGTCACCGAAGAGCTCAATGCAGAGTTGCAAAAGTATTCGAACGAGGTATCACAACTGATTGGAAGCAAGGTAGGAAAAGTCAGCGCCGATGTGCTGATACCTGCGTACATTGAAAAATTTACGCTCGAAGAGCTCCAGCAAATTGCAGGATTTTTTGAATCACCTGCAATTAAAAAATACCAGACTTCTGCACCAGAGCTCGGAAATATATTTATCCAGCGACTGGTCGAGACAGCGCGTACAGATGTGTCATCCCGCGCTACGCAATTCGACGAAACTGCAGCCAAGATTATTGGTGCAAACACAATACCTAAAGCATCACCTGCACCTTCAGGCAACAGCAAGCCAGTTACCAAGAAATGAGCAGGCCTTTCAATTTTTCCGCTGGCCCAGCAACTCTTCCAGAAGAAGTGTTGCAACAGGCAGCTGCCGAGATGCTGGACTGGCATGGCAGCGGCATGAGCGTCATGGAGATGAGCCACCGTGGCAAAGAGTTCATGTCCATCTATGAAGATGCTGAAAGCAACATCCGGGAGTTGCTCGAAGTTCCGCAGGAATTCAGCATTCTTTTCATGCAGGGCGGTGGTATTGCCGAAAATGCGATTGTTCCGCTTAACTTGTCGGGAGGCCAGAAGGCAGACTACGTGGTCACTGGAAATTGGAGCAACAGATCGCAAAAAGAAGCACGTAAATATTGTTCGGTCAATTTAGCGGCCAGTAACGAGGCAAATGGGCACACCCACATGCCTGCTCCGGCGAGCTGGCAATTAAGTCTCGACGCGCGTTATGTTCATGTGTGTAGCAACGAAACAGTCCATGGTGTTGAAATGCATGAACTGCCTGACTTGAATGCCCTCGGTAGTGCAGCGCCATTGGTTATTGATTTTTCGTCCCACATGGCATCCCGTCCCGTCGATTGGTCTCGCGTGGGGTTGGCCTACGGCGGCGCGCAAAAAAACGTCGGACCAGCGGGTCTAACTCTGGTTTTTGTGCGCAAAAACTTGCTGGGAAACGCCTTGCCTCACTGTCCCACAGCGTTTGATTACCAAGTGGTTTCAAGCAATCAGTCGATGTACAACACCCCGCCAACCTACGCCATCTACATTGCCGGCCTGACATTCAAATGGATGAAAGAGCAAGGTGGAATCTCTGTTATCGAACAGCGTAACATCGCCAAAGCGCAACTGCTCTACAACTACATTGACGGCTCGGACCTTTACATCAGCCGCGTGACCCAAGACTGCCGTTCGCGCATGAATGTGCCCTTCTTCCTGCGCGAAGAAAAGCTCAACGATTTATTTCTTGCTGGTGCCAAAGAGCACCAGTTGCTGCAGCTGAAGGGGTACAAAACCCTGGGCGGCATGCGCGCCAGTCTTTATAACGCCATGCCTCTAGAAGGAGTGCAGGCCCTCGTGAATTACATGCGGGCTTTTGAGCTCAAACACGCCTGAAAATGACACTAAATCTAGCTGATTTGCGCGTTCAAATCGACGCCATCGACCAGGAATTGCTGACTTTGCTCAACCGCCGTGCTCGGGTGGCCGAGCACGTTGGCGAAGTCAAAAAACGCGAAGGCACGCCTTTTTTCAGGCCCGAACGCGTCGCCAAGGTGATTGAACAAATTCAACATGTTAATCAGGGGCCACTTAAAAGCGAACATGTCGCAGCAGTCTGGCGTGAAATCATGTCGGCCTGCCTGGCCCTTGAATCTCCTACGCGGGTCGCCTACCTGGGGCCCGCCGGAACCTTCAGCGAGCAAGCTGCTGTGCAGTTTTTTGGTGCCAGCATGGAGCATGTACCCTGCGTGAGCATTGATGAAGTATTTCGCGCCACTGCCTCAGGCAGTGCAAGTTACGGTGTTGTGCCAGTCGAAAATTCAAGTGAAGGTATCGTTTCTCGATCTCTTGACCTGTTTCTAAACTCACCTTTGCATATTGTCGGCGAAACAAGTTTGTTAGTAAGACACAATCTGTTGAGACTGGTGAACTCAATGGAGGGGATCGAAGCAGTCTACGCCCATCCTCAGGCGCTTGCGCAATGTCAGGGCTGGCTGACGACGCACCTGCCGCATGTGGAGCGACATGTCGCGTCGAGCAACGCCGAGGGCGCCCGCCTGGCATCCACCAATCCCGCCTGGGCAGGTATAGCCAGCGAACGTGCGGGGACGCAGTTCGGCCTGCACACCCCTGCGCACGGGATTCAGGACGACGCTTTTAACCGCACGCGGTTCGCAGTCGTATGCTTGCCTCAAACCATGTCGGCACCACCGCCATCAGGCAAAGACTGCATAAGTCTTGTCGTTTCAGTGATCAATCGCCCTGGTGCGGTACATGACATTCTTGTTCCGCTCAAAGACCACGGCGTGTCCATGACGCGTTTTGAGTCTCGACCAGCCCGTTCTGGCCAGTGGGAATATTATTTCTACATCGATCTGCAAGGACATCCTTCGCAAGAACCTGTGAAAGCTGCACTTGCAGAGCTGCGTCGGCTGTGTGCATTTTATAAAGTACTTGGAACCTACCCTGCAAGCGACTAAGTACAAAAACTTGGGCACTGGGGTTTGCATCCATCACAAGATTGACGCTTTCATTTCATGTTTGAACAACTAGGTCTTATCGGCTGCGGACTCATGGGCGGTTCGTTTGCGCTGGCACTCAAACGCGCCGGTCTGGTCAAGCGCGTAGTCGGCTACAGCAAGTCGCCTTCCACCACTGAGCGGGCACGCCAGATGGGCGTGATAGATGTAGAGGCCCCTTCAGCTTTGCTTGCAGTCTCGGGTGCTGACATTGTGCTGCTGGCTGTACCGGTTTCTGCAACGGAGGCAACTTTCAAAGCCATTCGCGACCTCATCACACGCGATACGCTGGTCATGGATGTGGGCTCTACTAAAAACGACGTGGTAGATGCAGCGCGCCGCGTGTTACGCGACAACCTAGGTTGTTTTGTACCGGCTCATCCGGTCACCGGCAAGGAAGTATCTGGCGTTGAACAGGCCGATACCAATTTGTACAGTGGCAAGCAGGTGATCCTGACGCCCATTGAGCGGACTTTCACTGTTCAGTTGCAAAAAGCAGTCGACGTCTGGACAGCCCTTGGCTGTAATGTCGTACAAATGTCACCCCAAGCTCATGATGCAGCCTATGCAGCTGTCAGCCATTTACCCCACCTGCTGGCTTTTGCGCTGATGAACAGCATTGCAGGTCAATCTCAAGGTAGGGACTATTTATCGCTAGCAGGTCCTGGCTTTCGCGATTTCACACGAATAGCCGCCAGTGATCCCAAAATGTGGCGTGACATTTTTGTTGCCAACAAAGAAGAATTGCTGGCGCAATCAAAAATCTTTCAGCAATCATTACAGTCGCTTGAAAAACTGCTCGGTAACGAGGATGGTGATGCACTTGAAAACAATATTAAGCAAGCCAGCCAAACTCGCGCCGATTGGCGAATGACCTCGCAAAAACATCCTAAATAAGTCAGCGCCATGTTCGAAGTTGAGTATCTTGATATCCCGCCGCTAAAGGATGCGGGCGGCACCGTTCGTTTGCCAGGCTCTAAAAGTATTTCCAACCGGGTGCTGCTGCTAGCGGCCCTGAGCCGCGGTACGACCATCGTTCACGATGTACTGGCTTCTGATGACACTGCCGTGATGCTCACCGCGCTTGAGCAGCTCGGCTGCTCCGTGCAAAAAAATGACGATACTGTCACCATTGGTGGGCTGGGCGGTAAGTTAGGAACCAAGAAGGCCAGCCTTTTCATGGGCAATGCAGGCACCGCCATGCGTCCTTTGACGGCTGCGCTCGCATTGTTGGGCGGAAACTTTGAGTTGTCCGGCGTTGCACGCATGCATGAGCGTCCGATTGGCGATCTGGTTGACGCGCTAAGGCAGCTCGGCTGCGGCATTGACTACCTTGGTACGCCAGATTTTCCACCGCTGCGCCTGTACCCGGGAAACCTGAAGCTGGATGCACCGATTTGCGTTCGGGGTGATATTTCGAGTCAATTTTTAACTGCTTTGCTGATGGCATTACCTTTGGTGGCACATGAAGATATGTGTATTGAGGTTGTCGGCGAGTTGATTTCCAGACCCTACATAGAAATCACACTCAATCTTTTGGCCAGATTCGGCATTCAGGTCAGGCGCGAAGGCTGGCAGCGCTTTACGATTCCTGCAGGTAGCCAGTACCAGTCACCGGGGCACATACATGTCGAGGGTGACGCTTCATCTGCTAGCTATTTCATAGCGCTAGGCGCAATTGCAGGCTGCCGCAGAGGCCAAAATGGTATTGAAATAATCGGTGTTGGGTCTGAATCCATTCAAGGCGACATCCGTTTTGTAGAAGCCGCCAGGATGATGGGTGCGCAGATAGACAGCGCACCAAATTCACTGCATATCTCACGCGGTTCATGGCCACTCAAGGCGATTGATCTGGACTGTAATCACATCCCCGATGCAGCTATGACGTTGGCCATCATGGCACTCTATGCCGAGGGCACTACCGTGCTGCGCAATATAGCGAGTTGGCGCGTCAAAGAAACCGACCGTATCGCCGCCATGGCCTGCGAGCTGCGAAAGCTTGGTGCAACAGTTGATGAGGGCACGGATTGCATCAAGATCACGCCCCCAGCAACTCAGCTCGAGTGGAAGACAGCGCCCATTCACACCTATGACGACCACCGCGTTGCCATGTGTTTTTCACTGGCGGCTTTCAATCCGGCCCGATTACCGATCCGGATTCTGGATCCAAAATGCGTTGCCAAAACTTTTCCTGACTATTTTGAAGTCTTGTTTGCCGTGACCGAGGCTGCACCCGCTTCTATCCCCGTCATCTGCATCGACGGCCCGACGGCCTCGGGCAAGGGCACGCTGGCAGCGCAGGTGGCGCATCAGCTTGGCTACCACTATCTGGATTCAGGTGCGCTTTACCGCCTGACTGCATTTGCGGCTGCTCGCGCTGGCGTGGGGCTCGATGATGCTGCTGGTGTTGCCAGGGTCGCACGCGACCTCCCCATCAGTTTCAAGGGCGACCGGATCTTCCTTGGGCTGGAGGACGTGTCTGACGCCATTCGCACAGAAGCTTCTGGCATGGCCGCCTCCAGGGTTTCCGCGCATACCGAGGTGCGTACCGCGCTGCTGGCGCTTCAACACAGTTTTCGTAGTCTGCCGGGCCTGGTGGCCGACGGCAGAGACATGGGAAGTGTGATTTTTCCTGATGCATCGCTCAAAATCTATCTCACAGCCAGCGCCCTTCATCGGGCACAGCGCCGTCATAAGCAGTTGATTTCAAAGGGAATTTCAGCTACACTTCAGAACATTCAGCATGATTTAGAGGCTAGGGACACACGCGATATATCGCGACGATCTGCACCTTTAAAGCCTGCTGATGACGCTTTGTTGCTTGACAACTCTGATTTATCAATTGAAAAGTCGGTAATTCAGGTCGTCGACTGGTGGCAAGGCACCCGGCCCTTCTGATCCCTGTAGCGTCCTCATTGGCGCATTGATCAGCGGAAACATTTAACGCAACCTGCGGTCGTCATTGACTGCAAAACAAGCCGCAAACAGAAACCAAACTTTTAGTAATTTCGCTAATTGAACCCTGTGTTGTGGACTAGGAAAATCAATGTCTGAATCTTTTGCCGACCTATTTAACGAATCGCTCCAGCGCTCTGAAATGCGCACCGGTGAGGTCATCACCGCTGAAGTAGTGCGTATCGATCACAACCACGTCGTTGTGAACGCCGGACTCAAATCCGAGGCTTATGTCCCCCTCGAAGAATTCAAAAACGACCAGGGCGAGCTTGAAGTTCAAGTTGGCGACTTCGTGTCGGTTGCTATTGACTCCGTTGAAAACGGCTACGGCGACACCCTGCTGTCGCGCGACAAAGCCAAGCGCCTGGCCTCATGGATGAGCCTGGAAAAAGCGCTGGAATCCGGCGAATTTGTTACTGGCCAGACCAGCGGCAAAGTCAAGGGCGGCCTGACCGTTTTGGTCAATGGCATTCGCGCTTTCCTGCCTGGCTCGCTCATCGACACCCGCCCTATCAAGGACTTGTCTCCCTACGAGAACAAGACCATGGAATTCAAGGTCATCAAGCTGGACCGCAAGCGCAACAACGTCGTGCTGTCACGCCGTGCTGTCGTCGAAGCGTCGATGGGCGAAGAGCGCGCCAAGCTGATGGAAACCCTGAAGGAAGGCTCCGTTGTGCGCGGCGTCGTCAAGAACATCACCGAATACGGTGCGTTCGTTGACCTCGGCGGCATCGACGGCCTGCTGCACATCACCGACATGGCCTGGCGCCGTGTGCGCCACCCGAGCGAAGTGGTTCAGGTCGGCCAGGAACTGCAGGCCAAGGTCCTGAAGTTCGACGCCGAGAAGAACCGCGTCTCGCTGGGCATCAAGCAGCTCGGCGACGACCCGTGGCACGGCGTGTCGCGCCGTTACCCGAACAGCACCCGCCTGTTTGGCAAGATCACGAACATCGCCGACTACGGCGCATTCGTCGAGATCGAGCCGGGTATCGAGGGCCTGGTGCACGTCTCGGAAATGGACTGGACCAACAAGAACGTCGCCCCGAGCAAGATCGTTTCGCTCGGTGACGAAGTCGAAGTCATGGTTCTGGAAATCGACGAAGACAAGCGCCGCATCAGCTTGGGCATGAAGCAGTGCAAGGCGAACCCGTGGGAGGAGTTTTCCGCCACGGTGCAGCGCGGCGATCGCGTCAAGGGACCGGTCAAGTCGATCACCGACTTCGGCGTCTTCGTCGGCCTTGCCGCCGGCATCG
>JANXTM010000280.1 GCA_025352405.1 Polaromonas sp. | reverse complement strand
CTCAGGATGGCGGTGCCGCCGTGCGCTACCAACAAATCAACCGCTGCACCCAGCGCCGGGTTGGCGCTGATACCCGAGTACCCGTCCGAGCCGCCGCATTGCAGGCCGATCATGATGTGCGAGGCGCTGCAGGGCTCGCGCATCACGGCATTCGCCTGGGGCAACATGTCCTTGACGAGCGCAATGCCTTTGGCCACCGTTTTCGCAGTGCCGCCAGTGTCCTGGATACTGAACACACGCAGTGTTTCGCCCTCGCGCAGGCTGCCGTGGGCCAGCCAGGCGTTGATCTGGTTGGACTCGCAGCCCAGCCCGACCACCAGCACGCCGGCAAAGTTGGCGTGGGTGGCGTAACCCGTTAGCGTGCGCTGCAAAATCTGCAGGCCCAGGCCTTCGCTGTCCATGCCGCAACCCGTGCCGTGCGTGAGCGCGACCACGCCATCAACGTTTGGAAAGTCCTTCAATGCGGCAGGATTGTTGAGCTTTGAAAAATGGTCTGCAATGGCGCGTGCTGCCGTGGCCGAGCAGTTGACGCTGGACAAAATGCCGATGTAGTTGCGCGTCGCCACACGACCATCCGGCCGCTTGATGCCCATGAAGGTCGCCTCACGCCGGGGGGCGTCGGGTTTGACATCGGCACCCACCGCATAGTCGCGTGCGAAGTCACCCTTGTCGGGCCCCATGTTGAGGTTGTGGGTGTGTACGTGCTCGCCGGGTTCAATCGGTTTGCTGGCAAACCCGATGATCTGGTTGTAGCGTCGCACCGGCTCACCCACCTCAAGCGCACGCGTGGCGACCTTGTGGCCTGGTGGAATCAGCCCGCGCACAGCAAAGCTCTCAAGCTGTGTGCCACCCACCAGTTGGCTTCTGGCAATCACGACGTTATCGTCTGGATGTAGTCGAATAAAAGGGGTCATAAAACATAGCCTGCGTCGTTGAAGAACGTTGTAAACATTTTTAGCGGGTGCCTGACATTGATGTCAAAAAAGAAAAAACTGCCTGTTCACTGCAGGTAGTTCGTGGGTTCAGTTTTTTTCTTTTAGTTCTGCGCCAGCTCACGCTGAAGCGGGTGTGTGATTTGTCCATGTGCGCGTGTATGGCCAGGCGCGCGGCGGCTGGATCGTGGTTGCGTATGGCCTCAAAAATGGTGGTGTGTTCGGCAATCGCCGAGCGCCATGAATCAACGGTTTCAAAGTGACCACCCAGCCGCTCAAACAGGGGCCCGCGCCGGGCGTCCCAAAAGCGCTGCACGGTCTCCAGCAACACCACGTTGGCGCACGACTCGACAATGGCAGTTTGAAAAGCGCGGTCGCCTTCCAGTGGCAGTACGCCCTGGTCGGCGTCGGCCTGCATGCTGGCGATGGCCTTGCCCATCGCGTCCAGGTGCTTGCGTTTGGCCTGCGTGGCGGCCATGGCGGCCACCTCGCCTTCCACCACCCGGCGTGCGCGTATCAGCTCCAGCGGCCCCCATTCGTCGGGCGATATTTGCGGGGCCTGGCTGCGACTGGCGTGGCTGGTGCGGTCCAGCACGTACACCCCTGAGCCTGTGCGCACCTCAACCCAGCCCTCGACCTCCATGGCAATCAACGCCTCACGCACCGATGGGCGGCTCACGCCCAGCTGCCGCGCCAGGTCGCGCTCTGCCGGCAAGCGCTCGAAGACTGCCCATTCGCCAGCGGTGATCAGCGCGCGCAATTGCTCGGCGATTTGCCGGTAAAGGCGTTTAGGCTCTACAGTTTGCAGCGGCACGGGCTTTAAGGGTTAGTCAGAATTGGACAAGTGGTCAGACCAATTAATAATCTCATAAAACCGGCGCAAGCTGCATCCGGCAAAACCCTCTCCACTCTTGCAGGAGCATTTATGAGACTGAACGGAAAGCGCGCACTGGTCACGGCAGCGGGGCAGGGTATCGGGCGCGCCAGTGCACTGGCACTGGCTGCCGAGGGCGCGCAGGTGTGGGCCACCGACGTCAATGTCAGCTTGCTCGACAGTTATCAGGGCGTGGCCAACATCACCGCGCTGCCGCTGGATGTGCTGGACAAGGCTGCCATTCGTAAACTGGTTGCCAGCTTGCCAACCATCGACGTGCTGTTCAACTGTGCGGGCTTTGTGCATGGCGGCAATGTGCTGGAGGCGCAGGACGACGACCTGGCGTTTGCCTTCAACCTCAACGTGCGCGCACAGTTCTGGATGATTCAGGCGGTACTGCCCAAAATGCAGGCGCAAAAAAGCGGCAGCATCATCAACATGGCCAGCGTGTGCAGCAGCATCAAGGGTCTGCCCAACCGCTTCATCTACGGCACGACCAAGGCGGCGGTGATCGGCCTGACCAAAAGCGTGGCGGCCGATTTTGTCGCTGACGGTATTCGCTGCAATGCGATTTGCCCGGGCACGGTAGACACACCGTCGTTGCAGGACCGCATCAGCGCGCATGCTGATCCGCTGGAGGCGCGTAAAAACTTTATCGCCCGCCAGCCGCTGGGGCGCCTAGCGCAAGCCCACGAAATCGCACCGCTAGTGGTGTTTCTGGCGAGTAACGACGCCGCTTTTGTGACTGGCCAGGCCTACAACATTGACGGCGGCATCACCATATGAACAAGCTTGATCTGTCCGGGCGGCACGCCGTCGTCACGGGTGGTGCGGCGGGTCTGGGCCTGGCCATCACGCAGCGACTGCTGGCCTCAGGCGCAACCGTTACCTGGTGGGACCAAGACGCCGCTGCCATGGCCTGCGCCGCAGTGCCACTGGGCCAACCCGTGCACAGCGTCGTGCTGGATGTCGGTCAGCATGAAAGCGTGGTGGAAGCCTTGCGCGTGACGCTGCAGCGGCACCCCGTCATCGACATTTTGATCAATTGCGCCGGCATCACGGGGCCCAACGTCAAGCTCTGGGACTACCCACCTGCCGAGTGGCTGCAGGTCATGCAGGTCAACCTCAACGGCCTGTTTTATTGCTGCCGTGAAGTGGCGCCCCTGATGCGGCTGCGCAACTATGGGCGCATCGTTAACATCGCGTCAGTCGCTGGCAAAGAGGGCAACCCCAACGCCAGCGCTTACAGTGCCAGCAAAGCCGCTGTGATCGCATTGACCAAATCCCTGGGCAAAGAGCTTGCCGACACCGGCATTCGCGTCAACTGCGTCACGCCTGCTGCCGTGAAGACTGCAATTTTTGATCAAATGAGCGCGGAGCATATTCAGTTTATGCTGTCAAAAATCCCTATGGGCCGTTTTGGTGAGCCAGAAGAAGTTGCCGCCATGGTGGCGTGGCTGTGTACCGAAGAGTGTTCGTTTTCTACTGGCGCGGTGTTTGACCTGTCGGGCGGTCGCGCCACGTATTGATTCAGTAGTCGTTTAATTACATCAATTGTTCACAACCAAAAGGAAGCACCATGAAACTTGTTCGTTACGGCAAGCCAGGAAAGGAAAAACCCGGCCTGATTGATACCGAAGGCAAGCTGCGTGATTTAAGCGCGCATATCAAAGACATCGGACCAGAGCAGCTGAGCGATGCTGCGCTGGCCAAACTGCGCAAACTCAAAACCGACAAGCTCCCGCTGGTCAAGGGCACGCCCCGCTACGGCAGCCCTGTCACAGGCGTGCCCAAGTTCATTGCCATTGGCCTGAACTACGCGGACCATGCGGCCGAGTCCGGTTTGCCCATTCCGCCCGAGCCTATCATCTTCATGAAAGCTACCAGCTGCATTCAGGGGCCAGACGACGCAGTCATGCTACCCAAGGGCTCGGTCAAGAGCGACTGGGAAGTCGAGCTCGGCGTAGTGATCGGTACGCGTGCACGCTATGTCTCGCAAAAAGAAGCGCTTAACCATGTGGCCGGTTACTGCACCATCAACGATATAAGCGAGCGCGAGTTCCAGATCGAGCGCGGCGGCACTTGGGACAAGGGCAAAGGCTGCGACACCTTTGGCCCGATAGGCCCGTGGCTGGTCACGCGTGACGAGGTGCCCAACCCGCAAAAGCTTGCCATGTGGCTGGACGTTAACGGCAAACGCATGCAGACCGGCAACACCAAAACCATGATTTTCAGCGTGGCCAAAATCGTCAGCTACGTCAGCCAGTTCATGACGCTGGAGCCCGGCGACGTGATTACCACTGGCACACCACCGGGCGTGGGCCTGGGCATGAAGCCACCGGTTTTCCTGAAAAAAGGCGACGTGATGACCGTCTGCATTGAATGCCTGGGCGAGCAGCGTCAGGTGGTTGTGCCGTTCAAACTGTAGGGGTAAGCCCAGGTATTCGTGACGGCTTGCGGGGCGCTATTGTTGAATGATTCAGCGATGGCGACCATCGGCCAACCCATCCAAGGGTAGGCTGACCCGACCGGCAATTGTCTGACCCGACTCAAGCGCCGCCGTAGCCGAAAATTACAACATGGCATGCCGTGACGGCACAAAAGCTGCACCTCTTTAGTTCCCGCATCGCAAAAGGATTCTGTTTATGCAACCCTCATCCAGTGTGTTTGACTTGCTCAAGCGGGCCTGCATGAAAACTTTGGCTGGAGCGGTATTTGCTGCCGCCTGGCTTTGTATTTCCCCGGCCCAAGCCCGCATTACCGAGATCAATGTGCAGCAGATCGAGCCCTTTGCCGGAAACGCTGTTTTTGGCAAGACTGGCGCATACGAACGCGTCTGGGGCGTCGCGAAAGGTGAGCTCGACCCCGCAGACGCCCGCAACAAGGGCATTGTCAATATCGACAAAGTTTCGCTTAACGCTAATGGCAGGGTGCCATACGAAGTCGATTGGTTCATGCTACGACCCACAGACGCGTCTAAGGGCAACCACAAACTGCTGTTTGAGGTGACCAACCGCGGGCGTAAGTTTTTGATGAATTGGCTCATGGACGCACCGACGCAGGCGGTCGGAGCGGTGAACAACCCTGCAACAGAAATCGATGCTGGTAACGCGCTTTTTTTCCATCAGGGCTGGACCATGGTCTGGAGCGGCTGGGATCCGGATGCACCTAAATCCAACAATGGCATGGCTATGAAATCGCCCGTGGTACCGAACATTCAGCGGATGATCCGGGATGAACTGGTCAATGGGACGCGCGGAGCGCAGGCCTCGACGTTTCGCCTCGCCTACGAAGCTGCAAACACTGAAAAAGGCAATGCAAGACTGACCGTGCGCCGCCAGGAAAAAGATGCCCGCGTTGAAGTTCCATCCGGCAACTGGGAATATGTCAATGCGCAGGAAATCCGTTTATTGCCAGCAGAAACCAAGCCGACGCCAGGCACGCTCTATGAATTTCACTATCCAGCGAAAAATCCCAAAGTGCTTGGCATCGGTTTTGCGGCAACGCGTGATCTCGTCAGCTTTCTGCGCAACGAAATAAGTGACGACAAGTTTTTGCGTAACCCCGCTGATCGGCGCATCGACAAAGTGATTTCCGTCGGCATATCGCAAAGTGGCCGCTACCTGCGCGACTTTGTGCATCAGGGGTTCAATCAAGATGAGGGCCAGCGAAAAGTATTTGATGGGGTGTTGGCCCATATTTCCGGCATTGGTGGCGTATTCCTGAATGCCGAATTCGGTCAGCCCGCGCGTACCAATACGCAGCATGAAGATCACTATTACCCCGAAAACAAGTTTCCGTTTTCAGCGGCATCTGCCACCGATCCCTTGAGCAAAAAAAGGGGCAAATTGCTACGCAGTGATGGTTTTGATCCACTGTGGATGGAGGTCAACACCTCCACCGAATATTGGCAAAAGGGCGCATCACTGCTGCACACGGATCCGCTCGGGCAGCGTGATTTGAAACTCCCCGCCAGCGCGCGGGTGTATATGGTCGCGGGCACCCAGCATGCGGGGCGCGCAGGGCTGAAACCCGACAAGGGTCCGTGCATGAATTTACGTAACCCGCACAGCCCCGCGCCTGCCTTGCGCGCTTTGCTGGTGGCCCTTGACGAGTGGGTGAGTGTGGGCCAGGCACCGCCCGCCAGCCGGGTCCCAACGCTGGCCGCTAAAACACTGGTCGAAGCCGGGAGCACCGGCTTTCCTCGTGTGCCGGGGCTGGCATTAAATGACACTGCCAACAAAATAGCGCAGTTTGCCGACTGGGTAAATCCGCTCGAGATCGGACCCAGCCCGTATCGGGTGCTGGTCGCCAAGGTGGGCAGCGATGGCAACGAGCTTGCTGGTATTCGTTTGCCGGACATTTCCGAGCCGCTGGCCACCTACACAGGATGGAACCTGTACCAAGCGCCTTTTACTGAAGGAGAGATGTGTGATCGCGATGGCAGCTATTCGCCTCTGCCCGCGAGCCGGGCCGAGCGCGAGGCCAGCGGCGACCCGCGGCCCTCGCTTGAAGAGCGCTATGGCGGTCACAGAAATTATTCACTCAAACTAGAGGCGGCCGTGCAACGCCTGGTCAAAGAGCGCTTCCTGCTTGTTGAGGACGCCCAGCGCTACATTGAGGCTGGAAAAGAGGACGCTGTTGTCAAACGGTTTGCTCGCTAATGTGACGCTGACTTCACGCTGGCGTCATGTTGACATCACGCAGCAGCAGTTTTAGGCACGCACCTCTATAAATAAAAATTGTCCGCAGTCAAACGCACCAGAACGAAAAAGTAGAGCAAAATAGAACGATCGTTCTTTTTTCGCTTCTAGCTTTTTATATGGTCGCCATGTCTGTTACTGAACCTTCCGCCAAAGCCGCACGCGTACCTGCCAGAGACAGTGGAGAAAGCCAGCCCCTCATCACTGGTCTGCACAAAGGCCAGCAAACAAAGGCCGCCATAGTGGACGCGGCACTTGGTTTGGCCACGCAGATTGGCCTGGAAGGTCTGAGCATCGGGGCACTGGCTGAAGTGATGCGCATGAGCAAATCAGGTGTGTTTGCGCACTTCGGTTCGCGTGAAGAGCTGCAGATATCCGTCATTCGCGAGTACCACACCCGTTTTGAAGAAGAAGTTTTTTACCCTGCACTTGAAAAAGCCAGGGGCATGCCGCGACTCAAGGCCTTGTTTCAAAACTGGATGAACCGCACTTCGGTTGAAATTGATTCCGGTTGTTTATATATCAGCGGCGCGGTTGAGTTTGACGACCGACCCGGTCCCGTACGCGACGCGCTGGCGGGTTCGGTCAAGACCTGGTTGTCGGCGATGTACCGCGCGGTGGTGCAGGCCAAGGATGCCGGGCATGTAAGCAGCGATGCTGACGAACACCAGATGGCGTTTGAGATTCACGGTCTGATTCTGGCGTTGCATTACGAGGCCCGCTTTCTCAAAACGCCTGGCTCCATAGACCGCGCCAATGCCGGCTTTGCCCACATCGTAGCGCGTTATGGGTCTCAAGACGGCGCCTCGGCGAATCCTGCCAAAGTTTCCCGCATTACTAGATCTGGCCATTCCGCCAAACCTGTCCCCGCCACCAAGGAGTAAACACATGCCTATCTACAACCCACCCCTGCGCGACATGCAATTTGTCATGCATGAAGTCCTTAAAGTCACCGAGGAGCTCAAGCCGATTGCCAAGTATGCCGATGCAGACATTGAGACCATCAATGCAGTACTTGAGGAGGGCGCCAAGTTCGCCACCGACGTCGTGTTCCCGCTCAACATCAGTGGCGACGAAGAGGGCTGCAAGCTCGACATCACCACGCATGCCGTCACTACCCCTAAAGGTTTTAAGGAAGCCTACGCGAAATACGTTGAAGGCGGCTGGCCTGCTCTCAGCGGTGAGCCGGCTTTTGGCGGCCAGGGCTTGCCACTGGTCATCAACCAGTGTTTTTATGAAATGCTCAACAGCGCCAACCAGGCCTGGACCATGTACCCCGGCCTCACGCACGGCGCGCATGCGGCGCTGCACAGCCACGGCACCGAAGAGCAAAAGCAGACCTACCTGCACAAAATGACCAGTGGCGAATGGACTGGCACGATGTGCCTGACCGAGGCGCATTGCGGCACCGACCTGGGCCTGATGCGTACCAAGGCCGAGGCGCTGCCTGACGGTACTTACAAAATTACCGGCAACAAAATCTTCATCAGTGCCGGTGAGCACGACATGGCCGGCAACATCATTCATCTGGTGTTGGCCCGCCTGACTGATGCGCCCCCTGGCATCAAGGGCGTGAGCCTGTTTATCGTGCCCAAGTTCATGGTCAACAAGGATGGCACGCTGGGTGCGCGTAACGGTATTTATTGCGGCGGCCTTGAGCACAAAATGGGCATTCACGGCAACGCCACGGCGCAGATTGTTCTGGATGGTGCTATCGGCACGCTGGTGGGCCAGCCCAACAAAGGCATGCAGGGCATGTTTGTAATGATGAACGCTGCCCGCCTGGGGGTGGGCAACCAGTCGCTGGGTCTGACCGAAGTAGCCTTTCAAAACGCACTGGCGTATGCTAAAGGTCGCACTCAAATGCGGTCACTGTCGGGCGTCAAAGCCAAGGACATGCCGGCTGACCCCATCATCGTGCACCCAGACGTCCGCAAGATGCTGCTGACTGCCAAAGCCTATGCAGAGGGTGGCCGCGCGCTGGCTACTTATTGTGCGGTGTTGCTCGACAAAGAGCACAGCCACCCCGACGAAGCCGTGCGCAAGGAAAGTGGTGAAGTGCTGTCGCTGCTGACCCCAATCGTCAAAGCGTTTTTGACCGACAACGGCCACATTTCAACCAATGCCTGCCTGCAGGTATTTGGGGGCCACGGCTTTATCAAAGAGTGGGGCATGGAGCAGTTTGTGCGCGACAACCGCATCAACATGATTTATGAGGGCACCAACACCATCCAGTCGCTGGACTTGCTGGGCCGCAAAATCCTGAGCAACAACGGCGCAACGCTTAAAAAATTTGGAAAGCTCATCGGTGCGCTGGTGCAGGAAGAAGGCGTGAATGAAAAGATGGCTGAGTTCATTAACCCGCTGGCTGTGCTGGCCGAGCAGATGACCAAGTTCACTACTGAGTTGGGCTTCAAGGGTTTCCAGAACGCCGACGAGGTGGGTGCTGCCGCAGTTGACTATTTGCGTGTGGCTGGCCACCTGGTGTTTGGCTATTTCTGGGCTCGCATGGCGCAAGTGGCGCTGCGTGAGATAGCCAGTGGCAATACTGACAAGTTTTATATCGCCAAGCTGCAGACGGCACGCTTTTACTTTGCGAAGCTGTTCCCGGAGACCGCAACCTTGATGCGCACGGCGCGCAGCGGGGCAAAGTCGTTGATGGAAACTGACGAAGCCTTGGCGTAACCCGCCGCGCTGACAACTGATTAACGGACACGTCATGCAAAAATTTACAGTCAAAAAAGTCGCCGTCTTGGGCGCGGGTGTTATGGGTGCGCAAATTGCCGCCCATCTGGTGAACCTGAAAATTCCTGTTGTACTGTTTGATCTGGCCGCAAAGGAAGGGCCCAAAAACGGCATCGTCACCCGAGCCATTGAAGGCCTGAAAAAACTCAAGCCAGCACCGCTGGGCGTGCCCGAAGACGCCGCGCTGATCCACCAGGCCAACTACGAGGAGCATATGGATGTGCTCAAAGAGTGCGACCTGATCATTGAAGCGATTGCCGAACGCATGGACTGGAAGACCGAGCTGTACCACAAGATTGCGCCCTTCATTGCTGAGGGCGCGATTGTGGCCAGCAACACTTCTGGCCTGTCGATCACCAAGCTGAGCGAGGCACTGCCGGAATCCATCAAGCCGCGTTTCTGCGGTATTCACTTCTTCAATCCGCCGCGCTACATGACGCTGGTGGAACTGATCAACACGCCAACGACCGGTGAGGCCGTGATCGACAACCTGGAAGCATTCGTCACCAGCGCCCTGGGCAAGGGCGTGATTCGTGCGCATGACACGCCCAACTTCATCGCCAACCGCGTGGGCATTGCCAGCATTCTGGCGACGATGAAAGAAGCTGAAAACTTCGGCTTGAGCTATGACGTGGTGGATGACCTGACCGGTAAAAAACTCGGCCGAGCCAGCTCGGGAACTTTCCGCACCGCTGACGTCGTGGGGCTTGACACCATGGCCCACGTCATCAAAACGCTGCAAGACAACCTGGGTGATGGCCCCGGTAAAACGCCTGACCCGTTTACCGACATGTATGGCACACCGCCGGTGCTGGCCAAGCTGCTTGAATCGAAAAGCCTGGGTCAAAAAACAGGTGCCGGTTTTTACAAGAAGGTAGGCCGCGACATTTTGCGGCTTGACCCTGAAAGCATGGAATACGTGGCCGGTGGTGCCAAGGCCAATGACGTGGTGGGCCGCATGCTTAAAAAGCCTGCTGGTGAGCGTCTTGCCCTGCTGCGCAATGCCGAGGGTGCAGAAGCCAGATTTTTGTGGGCCATCCTGCGCGACCAGTTCCACTACGCCGCCGTGCATCTGGAGACGATTGCCGAAACCGCGCGTGATATTGATTTCGCCATGCGCTGGGGTTTTGGTGCCAAACAAGGCCCGTTTGAGTTGTGGCAACAGGCCGGCTGGTTGCAGGTGGCGACATGGATCAGGGAAGACATTGACGCCGGCAAGGCGATCTCCAGCGCTCCGCTGCCTGACTGGGTGTTTAATGGGCCTGTAGCCGCCGCTGGTGGCGTACACACCGCTGAAGGCTCATGGAGCGCATCGGCCAAAAAATTCATCGCCAAACGGCAGTTACCGGTATATGCGCGTCAGCATTTCCCTGAAGATGTGCTGGGCGCCAATGCACCGTCGTTCACCACCGCAGGCACCACGCTGCATGAGGATGACGCCATTCGCTTGTGGACACTCGATGGCGATCAGAACGACGTGCTGATCGCCAGCATCAAAACCAAAATGCACGCCATCAGCCCTGACGTGGCCGAAGGTCTGGCGCTTGGCGTGGATCTCGCCGAAAAGAGCTACAAGGGCATGGTCATCTGGTCGAATGACGAGATGTTCTCTGCCGGTGCTGACCTGCAGGCCATGCTGCCTGCCTTCATGATAGGTGGCGCGGCAGCGGTTGAAGGTGCCGAGGCCGAGCTGCAAAACGTGATGCTCAAAATGCGTTACGCCGCTGTGCCTGTGGTCTCGGCCATTCGCGGCCTGGCCCTGGGTGGCGGTTGCGAGATGGCGGTGTATTCAGCCAAACGCGTGGCTGCCATGGAAAGCTATATTGGCCTGGTTGAAGTCGGTGTTGGTCTGGTGCCTGGCGCCGGTGGTCTGGCTTACATTGCCCGCCGCGCCGCCGAAAACGCAGCCACCTCCACCAACAAGGACATGCTACCTTTTTTGACCGATGGCTTCACCGCAGCTGTCATGGCCAGGGTCGGCACCAGCGCGATTGAAAGCCGAAAAATCGGCTACCTGTTGGACAGCGACGTGATCGTGCCGCACGTGGGCGAGCTGCTGTACGTTGCGCTCAACGAGGCGCGCGCCATGTTCAACTCCGGCTACCGCGCACCGGCCAGAAGGTCGTTTCCGGTGGTCGGCCGCAACGGTCTGGCAACGATCAAGGGGCAGCTCGTCAACATGCGCGACGGCGGCTTCATCAGCGCCCACGACTTTCACATTGCCAGCCTGATTGCAGGCGTGGTGTGCGGCGGCGATGTAGACAACGGCACGCTGGTGACTGAAGAGTATTTGATGACGCTGGAGCGCAAGGCGTTTTGCTCATTGCTTGAAAACGCCAAGACGCAAGAACGCATCATGGGCATGATGTCCGCCGGCAAACCGGTTCGTAACTGAATGATGACGAACATCCCTATCGGACGCTCACTGCGTGCAGCACCTTTCCCCCTTGCAGGGGGCAACCTCTGCTGCCCGGCAAAGCCGGTTCAGCGCTGTTACTTGAAGGAAGTAACGCATGACTGACCTCGCGAAGTTGACACCCAACCGGCTCGAGCGCCAGCTCGAACGCCTGTCCGAAGTGCCAGCCTTTGCGCGCCCCTGGTTTCGCAGTGTGGTGATGCGCCGCGCTGTTCCTTTCACCGGCACGGCCGGTTTGAACTTCTTGCAGATGACGCCCAGTCTGGTTGAGATCGGTATCAAAAACCAAAAAAAAGTCCAGAACCACATTGAAGGCATCCACGCGTCGGCCATGAACCTGCTGGCGGAAACAGCGACCGGCATGGTGGTTGGAATGAACGTGCGCGACGACTGCATTCCGTTGGCAAAAGAGTTGAAGATGGTGTTTAAAAAGCGCGCTACCGGCGACATGCGCGCAGTAGCCACGCTGACCGACGAGCAGCGTGCGTTGATGCAGGCCAGCGACAAGGGTGAAGTTAATGTGTCGGTAGTCGTTACTGACGAAGCAGGGGTGCACCCGGTCGAATGTGAATTTCTCTGGGCCTGGATACCCTCCGGCCTTCGCAAAAGTCAAAGCAATAACTGAAGAACCGAAAGTAAACATCATGTCCAAACAAATCCAGGACGCCTACATCGTTGCCGCTACGCGCACGCCCATAGGCCGCTCGCACCGCGGGTTTTTCCGCAATACCCGGCCAGACGACTTGCTGGTCAAGGCCTTGCAGGCTGCGCTGGCGCAAGTGCCCACGCTGGATCCCAAGGCGATTGAAGACATCATTTGCGGCTGCGCGATTCCTGAAGGTCCACAGGGCCTGAACATCGCGCGTATTGGTGCTGTGCTGGCAGGTTTGCCGACTAGCGTGGGCGGCATCACCGTCAACCGCTTTTGTGCATCGGGCTTGTCTGCCGTGCAGATGGCGGCTGACCGCATTCGCGTTGGTGAAGCCGAGGTCATGATCGCTGCGGGTGTGGAGTCCATGAGCATGGTGCCGATGTCGGGTAACTCGCCATCGCTGTCGCCCGCCATGTTTGCCAACGATGAAAACATCGGCATTGCCTACGGCATGGGCCTGACAGCCGAAAAGGTTGCGCAGCAATGGAAAGTCTCACGTCAGGCGCAGGACGAGTTTGCCTACGCTTCGCACATGAAGGCGCTCAAGGCCCAGCAGGCCAGTGAGTTCACCGCCGAGATCACGCCAGTGGAGGTGACCGACCGCACAGCGAATCTGGAAACCGGTGAAGTCATTGCCACCACCCGTACCGTCAGCATGGACGAAGGTGCGCGTCCGGATACCACGGTAGAGGGCCTGTCAAAACTCAAGACCGTGTTTGCCGCACGTGGTTCGGTCACTGCTGGCAACAGCTCGCAAACCTCAGACGGCGCAGGCGCGCTGATTTTGGCCAGCGAAAAAGCGGTTAAAGAATTTGGCTTGAAGCCGCTGGCGCGTTTTGTCAGCTATGCCGCCAAGGGCGTGCCGCCGCACATCATGGGCATAGGGCCGATCGAGGCGATTCCAGCGGCGCTGCGTTACGCGGGTCTGAAGCAGGACGACATCGACTGGTTTGAACTGAACGAGGCGTTTGCAGCGCAGTCACTTGCGGTCATCAATACGCTGGGTTTGAACGCGGCCAAGGTCAACCCGATGGGCGGTGCCATTGCGCTGGGCCATCCGCTGGGGGCTACTGGCGCCATTCGCGCCGCGACCGTGATTCACGCGCTGCAGCGCCACCAGTTGAAGTACGGCATGGTGACGATGTGTGTGGGCATGGGACAGGGCGCTGCCGGAATTTTCGAGAGGGTGTAAAGCCAGTTGGTGCGTTGCTGGCACTGATTTTTAAAGCATTTTATCGCCATAAGGCAACAAAAACGGGCGCTGCGTGCTGCATATTTAGTAGCATTCGGGGGCTTGTTCTGGATTTTCCTTCTCCAACATGATTGACCGGTTGGGCCAGTGGCGCCACACTGTACCAAACAGTAAGCATGCGCTTCGCCAGATTTTCCCCCATCCTCATCCTTTTTCTACCCATACTGCCATGAATACGCCCACCACCGTACCGGAAATCCTCACCCACCTTGACGCTGGCGTGATGACCCTCACCATCAACCGTCTCGAACGGAAAAACGCCATCACTGCGTTAATGTACGCCGCCATGGCTGATGCCCTGGTGGCAGCTGAGCACGACCCCAGCGTGCGAGTTGTTGTGATTCAGGGGCATGAAACCATTTTCTCAGCGGGTAACGACATTGGCGACTTCCTGAACAAGCCACCATCTACCCCCGATGCACCGGTATTTCGTTTCTTGCATGGCATCAGCAGTTTCCCTAAACCCATCGTGGCCGCTGTCTGTGGTCCGGCGGTGGGCATTGGCACTACCTTGCTGCTGCATTGCGACCTGATTTATGCAGGCGACAACGCGGCGTTTTCAATGCCTTTTGTAAACCTCGGTTTGTGCCCCGAGGCCGCATCCAGCCTGTTGGTGCCGCAACTGATGGGTTACCCGCGTGCAGCGGAGGCCTTGCTGCTGGGCGAGCCCTTCACGGCTGAAACGGCACTTGAAGTCGGGTTGATCAACCGCATCGTGCCGCCGCTTGAAGCAAGTGTCCTGGCCCATCAACAGGCGCGCAAGCTGGCTGGCAAGCCGCTGCCTTCGTTGATTGAAACTAAACGTCTGATGAAAAAAACGCTTGCCAGCGTGACCGCAGAGCGCCTAGCCGAGGAAAGCATCAGCTTCGGCCGCATGCTTGGTGAGCCCGCATCGCGCGAGGCGTTCACAGCCTTTATGGAAAAACGCAAGCCGGATTTTTCCGGCGTTTAATGCAAAGGGCCCCAAGTCTGGCGACTTGAGGCCCTCGAAAATCGCCCGCCTTACTTGGTGGCGGAGACTACGACTTCCACCCGGCGATCAGGCTGCAGGCATGCGATCAGCGCTTTGCTGGCCTTGCTGCCCTTGCAGTCACCCGGCTTGGTTACCGGGTCCGCCCCATCCACACCTTTGGCTGCGATTTTGCCGGACGCAACCCCACCAGATTGCACCAAATAAGCGCTGACAGCTTCTGCACGTCGACTTGAGAGCTTCAGGTTGTAGGCGTGCGAGCCGATACGGTCGGTGTGTCCCGTCACCTGGACGGCATCGTATTGCGTACCCTTCAAGTCATTAGAAAATTTGTCGAGCGCCTGCTTGCCTTCTGGTTTGACCACTGCTTTGTCAAAATCAAACAAGGAGTCAGCCGAGAACGTGACCTTCATGGGCATAGGCGGCGCGGGTGCCGGCGCGGGAGGCGGTGGCACCACCATCATCGGCTCTGGCGCGGCGGCTACAACAATAGGCTCCGCCACCGCCATGCGTGGTGCCGGGCTCGGCGTCTTGCCACCAAAACTATACACAAGGCCCACAGAAAAAACATCCACGTGCCCCCTGTTGCCAATGGCGTCGTTGACCCGGTAGCGTTCCATTTCTGCACGCATGGCCAGTGCGTCATTGAACGCATACTGCACGCCAACTCCCAGCTTGTAATTGGTGTCCCGCTTACTTGGGTTGGGATTGGTAACGTTGACTGCGCCTGTGCCTGTAAAAGAATCCCGGGCCTGCGCATTGTTGATGCCAATTCTGCCCAGGGCAGAAAATCTTTCAGACAGCGGGAGCGTCCCCACAGCATCCAGGTTGAACCCCCGTAGGCCGATGTTGCCGTTGAGTGTTCCGAGTGGCAAGGTGTTTGCCGTAAAGCCGAATTTTCCGAGGTCAAAGTAACCGCCTTCAAGCCCGATGTACTTATTGAACTGGTAGCCTCCATAGATTTTGTAGGCCGTGTCCCTGTCCCTGTCGGCAATAGAGGTGGTGCTCAGGCCTGAACTGGCCAGCCCCCTGATGATTCTGCCATCGTCAATGGTCGCACTTGACCGACCTACATTGGCCCCGCCATACCAACCAGAGTCGTCGGCAGCTGCAGTTGAGCTGGCGATGACAGCGAGCGAAGCGAAGCTGATTAAAGCTGAAATTCTTGCTATTTTCATTTTATTCTCCTGTGGTGGGGATGGATTTTGCAACGATCAGGGTGCGGGCACGTTGATCACGGTATTGACCATCGTGACCGAAGCACCGAGCGACAACGCCCTCCCGTTGAGCGTCAGGATGGACGCTGCTCCTGCAGTTGAAAACACCACGCCCGCCTGGGAAATAATTGTTCCCACCATGGTCCCACCGCCGCCCGCATTGATGGTGGCGGCAGAGCCGACCTGCCAGAACACATTTTTGGCCTGCGCCCCGTTGGTCAATATGATGCTGCTCGGGAACGCTGCGCCGGGCCCGCCAACTGTCAGAGTGGTTGGCATCTGGAACACCCAGACGGCATTGGCATTGCCCTGTGCATCCAGGGTAAGGTTACCGCCCTGGATTCTGAATGCGCCTGATGCAGCTGTGTACACGCCTGGTGCGAGCACAAGATTGGCCAAATTCCCTGCACCCGGATTGGGACCGCCAGGCATGGCCGCCAAAGCGTTGTAAGCTGCCAAGGCATCTGCTCGCGCTTGGGTCGCGATGGCAAAAGTCACTGCGGTTCCCTCACTTGGGCAGGCTGCCGTCGGGGATGGTGGGGCGGTGTAAATTTTTCCGTTTACCGTGCCGACGTTCAGAGGCGTTTCCGTATAAATGCAACCTGGTCCAGCGTCGTGAAATCCGGTGACTGATGTGGACACGGCTGTGGTCCCAATATCACCATTGATGATCGTGTTGATGCCCGAGTTGGTGACGCCTGCACTGCCACCAAAAGATCCAAAAGATGAGGCTGAGTTAAGCGCAATGCCGGGTACTACAGGTACTACAGGTACTACAGGTACTACAGGTACTACAGGTACTACAGGTACTACAGGTACTACAGGTACTACAGGTACTACAGGTACTACGTTGCAGGACACAGCGGTAAAGGCCCACGTGAAGTCACTCGCCATCGTGTTTGCCGGGATTGCCAGGTCTTTTGCGCCCGCAGCGCCGCCGCGAACAGTTGCCAAATAGGAAACGCCTGGCGTCAAAGCGATTAACGGTTTAAAAGTAGCTACCAGGCCAGTTGATGAATCCAGC
>JANXTM010000272.1 GCA_025352405.1 Polaromonas sp. | reverse complement strand
AAGGATGTACGGCACATGGCCGACATCCTGAAAAAGGCGTTTCACATCGCCCGCAGCGGCCGGCCTGGCCCGGTCGTGGTGGATATTCCAAAAGACGTTTCATTTAACAAGACGGCCTACACGGGGTATCCGCAAAGCGTTGAAATGCGCTCCTACAACCCGGTGCGCAAAGGCCACGGCGGGCAAATCCGCAAGGCGCTGCAGTTGCTCCTTGCTGCCAAGCGCCCTTACATTTATACCGGTGGTGGCGTCCTGCTCAGCAATGCCTCGCAAGAGCTGCGTACGCTCGTCGACATGCTCGGCTACCCCTGCACCAACACGCTGATGGGTTTGGGTGCTTACCCGGCAAGCGATAAAAAATTCCTGGGCATGCTAGGCATGCACGGCACGTACGAAGCCAATAACGCGATGCAAAACTGCGACGTGTTGCTGGCCGTCGGTGCACGTTTTGATGACCGCGTGATCGGTAACCCCAAGCATTTTGCGCAAAATGAACGCAAGATCATTCATATCGATATCGATCCGTCGAGCATTTCCAAGCGCGTGCGGGTAGATATTCCGATTGTGGGTGACGTCAAGGATGTATTAACTGAGCTGATCGCCATGATCAAAGAGTCCGGTTTGAAGCCTGACGCTGACGCACTTGGCGGCTGGTGGGACACCATTGAGGGCTGGCGCAAGCGCGACTGCATGAAGTACAGCATGGGCAGCAGCGATGTCATCAAGCCGCAGTATGTGGTTGAAACCCTCTGGAACATGACCAAAGACGCCGATACCTACATCACGTCAGACGTCGGGCAGCATCAAATGTGGGCCGCGCAGTATTACAAGTTTGACGAGCCACGCCGCTGGATTAACTCTGGCGGCCTTGGGACCATGGGTGTAGGCATTCCATATGCCATGGGCATCAAACTCGCCAAGCCTGAGTCGGAAGTGTTTTGCATCACCGGCGAGGGCTCGGTGCAAATGTGTATTCAAGAACTCTCAACCTGCCTGCAATACAACACGCCGATCAAGATTGTGTCGCTCAACAATCGCTACCTCGGCATGGTGCGCCAGTGGCAGGAGATTGATTACGAAGGTCGCTACAGCCACAGCTATATGGACGCGCTGCCCAATTTTGTGAAGCTGGCAGAAGCCTATGGCCATGTTGGGATGCTAATTGAAAAACCTCAAGACGTTGAGCCCGCACTGCGCGAAGCACGCAAGCTGAAGGATCGCACTGTGTTCATGGACTTCCGAACTGACCCGACAGAAAACGTGTTCCCGATGGTCAAGGCTGGCAAGGGCATCAATGAAATGCTGCTTGGCTCTGAGGACTTATAGTCGAATGGTCCGATAGGGCAGTAAATACGTTGGCTTGATGCTATTTGTTTTATAGCATTTTCCTTTACGCTCACTCTAATTTTTATTGACAAATCTATTGCTTGCCGAGCCTGCGCATTACCGTGCGCCGGGGAGGGCAGCGAAAAGAGGAGTCACCTCCATATGAAACACATCATTGCAGTTTTGCTTGAAAATGAGCCTGGCGCACTCTCACGCGTGGTCGGTCTGTTCTCCGCCCGTGGTTACAACATTGAAAGCCTGACGGTTGCCCCAACCGAGGACCCGACGCTCTCGCGCATGACCATTCAAACCAGTGGTTCCGACGACGTGATTGAACAAATTACCAAGCACTTGAACCGCCTGATTGAAGTCGTCAAGGTGGTTGACCTGACTGAGGGCGCCTACACCGAGCGTGAGCTCATGATGGTTAAGGTACGTGCGGTAGGCAAGGAGCGCGAAGAGATGAAGCGCATGGCTGATATATTTCGCGGGCGGATTATTGATGTGACAGAAAAAAGTTACACCATTGAGCTGACCGGTGATCAGTCGAAAAACGATGCGTTTCTGGAAGCTATTGACCGAAGCGCGATTTTGGAGACAGTGCGAACAGGCTCTAGTGGAATCGGCAGAGGCGAGCGCATTTTGCGGGTGTAGCTATGTAGCCCCCACGCTCCCCACTTCGTGTGGTTCGCTGCCCCCGTGGGGGCTAATTTTTCTAGGGGTGGCCCGTCGAAAAATTGCCATTATTTAAGTTAACAACCAGGAGAAAAAAAGATGAAAGTTTATTACGACAAAGATTGCGACCTGAGCCTGATCAAAGGCAAAACGGTGGCCATTATTGGTTACGGCAGCCAGGGCCATGCTCACGCGCAAAACCTGAACGACAGCGGCGTTAAGGTTGTGGTTGGCTTGCGCAAAGGCGGTGCTTCGTGGGACAAGGTTGGCAAGGCCGGCCTGAACGTTATGGAAGTCAACGACGCCATCAAGATTGCAGATGTGGTCATGATTTTGTTGCCCGATGAAGACATCGCTGGCGTGTACAAAAACAATGTCGAACCACACGCCAAACAAGGTGCATCACTGGTGTTTGCCCACGGCTTTAATGTGCATTACAACCAAGTCGTTCCACGCGCTGACCTTGACGTGTGGATGGTCGCCCCCAAAGCACCTGGTCACACGGTACGGAGTACCTACGCTCAGGGCGGTGGTGTACCCCACCTGGTGGCGATTCATCAGGACAAATCGGGCAAGGCCCGTGACCTGGCACTGAGCTACGCCATGGCCAATGGTGGTGGCAAAGCCGGCATCATTGAAACCAACTTCAGGGAAGAGACCGAAACCGATCTGTTCGGTGAACAGGCCGTATTGTGCGGCGGCGCGGTTGAGCTTATCAAAATGGGCTATGAGACGCTGGTAGAAGCCGGCTATGCACCCGAAATGGCTTACTTTGAATGTCTGCATGAACTCAAGCTCATCGTGGACCTGATCTACGAAGGCGGTATCGCCAACATGAATTACTCCATCTCCAACAATGCAGAGTATGGCGAATATGTGACGGGCCCCGAAGTCATCAACGAGCAGTCTCGCGAAGCCATGCGCAACGCCCTCAAGCGCATCCAGACCGGTGAATACGCCAAGATGTTTATTCTTGAAGGCCGCACCAACTATCCCGGCATGACTGCACGCCGTCGTTTGACGGCTGAGCACTCCATCGAAAAAGTTGGTAGCCAGTTGCGCGCGATGATGCCTTGGATTGCGAAAAACAAGCTCGTCGACCAGACCCGTAACTAAGTTTCTGGGTTCCTGCATCTGTCAGGCCTTGTCCTGCAAGAAGCCGCGCAAAAATCCTGCGCGGCTTTTTTTATGGGTGACGCAAGCTGTTATGGTGGTCGCTGCGTTTTGCGCACACTCGTTCAACAATAGTTTGAATTAACCGGTTTGGTATCCTCAGCGCTTGTTAGAGAAAGATTTTTTATGCATGATGGCGAAGAAACCGCTTCAATACCCGAAGAAATGGTTGTACGAAAGCGTCGCAAGGGCATTTACATATTGCCTAATCTGTTCACCCTGGCAGCGTTGTTTGGTGGTTTTTACGCCATCGTGATGGCCATGAACGGGCGTTTTGATCAAGCGGCTATTGGTGTGTTTTGCGCCATGGTGCTCGACAGTCTGGATGGCCGTGTTGCCCGCATGACCAATACCCAGAGCGCTTTTGGCGAGCAGATGGATTCGTTGTCTGACATGGTGTCTTTTGGTGCCGCTCCAGCGTTGATTGCCTACGTGTGGGCGCTGACCAGCTTGGGGCGCTGGGGTTGGATAGGTGCTTTCGTTTACTGCGCGTGCGCAGCTTTACGTCTGGCCCGCTTCAACGTCAACACTGCGGTGGTCGATAAACGATTTTTTCAGGGCCTGCCATCTCCGGCAGCTGCCGCTCTGGTTGCGGGTTTTATCTGGTTGATGACGGATGCTGGCGTCAGCGGCCTGGAAGTTCGGTGGGTAACATTCGCCCTGATGTTGTATTCGGGTCTGACCATGGTGACCAACGTGCCGTTTTATAGCTTCAAAGATATCAGTATGAAGCGCAGTGTGCCTTTTGTCGTCATCGTGTTGGTTGCTCTGGGGATTGCCGTGATCAACATTGATCCACCTACAGTGATCTTCAGTCTGTTTGTCATTTATGGTTTTTCTGGTTATGTTATTTACGGCTGGCGCAAAGCAAAAGGCTTGCAAACCAGCGTGATCTCAACCTCGACGGACGAGCCCGACGAGCGTGGGTTGCACAAATGAACTGTGATATATTGACAGCATGAAAAAGAATTCGCTAATACTATCGCTATCTGCCAACGGGTGGAGACGGTAGCGCA
The DNA here is from genome assembly GCA_025352405.1 of Polaromonas sp. Taxonomy (GTDB): domain Bacteria; phylum Pseudomonadota; class Gammaproteobacteria; order Burkholderiales; family Burkholderiaceae_C; genus Polaromonas. The sequence continues at coordinate 6,178 of JANXTM010000272.1, read as the reverse complement.
CGCGTTTATCCATCTCGAACGGCCCGTTTGCACCAGCAGCGGGCCGTTTTTCTTTGGGCTGCTGGTTGACCACGTTGGATATGACTTTTGCGTATATTCCTTCTGTACAAGAGAAATTAATCATCATGTTGAAAAACCCAGCCAGCAAATACCGCGCCTTTTCGCCCGTACACCTCACAGACCGGACATGGCCGGATGCCCAGCTGACGCAAGCGCCAGTCTGGTGTAGCGTTGATTTGCGTGATGGCAACCAGGCGCTGATCGAGCCTATGGACATTGCGCGCAAGCTGCGGATGTTCAAAGCCCTAGTGGCCATTGGGTTCAAAGAAATCGAGGTGGGTTTTCCTTCGGCATCACAAACCGAATTCGATTTTTTGCGCAAACTGATTGATGACAACCTGGTGCCTGATGATGTGACGATTCAGGTCTTGACGCAGGCACGCGAACCATTGATCCGTCGTACCTTTGAGGCCTTGCAAGGTAGCCAGCGAGCGATTGTCCATTTGTACAACGCAACGGCGCCGATCATGCGCAAAGTGGTGTTAGGACTGGATGAAGACGGCATTGTGGCATTGGCCACCAGCCAGGCTCGACTGTTTACCGAGCTGGCGGCTGCACAGCCAGGCACACACTGGACGTTTCAATACTCGCCTGAAATGTTTTCAGGCACAGAGCTGGCATTTTCAAAGCGCGTGGTCGATGCGGTCACGGATGTCTGGCAGCCGACCCGCGAGCACAAGTGCATCGTCAATTTACCGTCGACGGTAGAACATTCCACGCCCAATATTTTTGCCGACATGATTGAATGGATGCACCGTCACCTGGCCCGACGCGATGCGATTGTGTTGTCGGTGCACCCGCACAACGACCGTGGTACGGGAACTGCAGCGGGCGAGTTCGCCGTGATGGCGGGTGCGGACCGCCTCGAGGGTTGTCTTTTTGGCAACGGAGAACGTACAGGCAACCTTGATCTCGTTAACGTGGCGCTCAATCTTTACAGCCAGGGCGTAAACCCCGGCCTCGATTTTTCTGACATTGACGATATTCGCCGCACCGTCGAACACTGCAACCAGTTGCCCGTGCACCCGCGACACCCTTACGCCGGCGATCTGGTTTACACCTCGTTTTCGGGCTCGCACCAGGACGCCATTAAAAAAGCCTTTGCCGCGCGCCAAGAAGGCGACATTTGGGACATGCCTTACTTGCCTGTGGATCCGAAAGATCTTGGGCGCAGTTACGAAGCTGTCATTCGGGTCAACAGCCAGTCAGGCAAGGGCGGTATTTCATACTTGCTCGAAAGCGAATTTGGCCTGGAGCTTCCGCGCCGTCTGCAGATCGAGTTCAGCCAGGTGGTTCAAACCGTGATGGACACCGCCGGCAAGGAATTAACGGCGCAAGATTTACACGATTTATTTGAACGCGAATACGGCGTGCGGGATGTTGCGTCGCCGCCGCACCAGGTGCTGGAAAACAGTGGCGGCACGCAGGTCACATTGACAGCAGAAGTCGAGCTGTCAGGCCAACGCGTGACGATCCGCGGCGCCGGTACCGGGCCCATCGACGCCTTTGTCGAAGGCTTGAGGCGGGCGACCGGTGAGGCTGTGAGCGTGCTTGACTACCATGAGCACGCCGTTGGATCTGGCGCGCACGTTCAGGCCGTGGCCTATCTGGAGTTGCGAATTGGCCAACAAACCGTGTTCGGCGTGGGCCGCGATGCAAACATTGTTTCGGCCTCGCTCAAGGCCATTGTGTCGGGCTATCGGCGGGCACACGCTGTCAAGCATCCAATAGCCCAGGCGGCAACTATTCAGCCCGACTTAAAGGAATCCGTATGTCAGACAAACTGATCATTTTTGACACCACCTTGCGGGACGGCGAACAGTCACCCGGCGCGTCCATGACGCGGGACGAAAAACTACGCATTGCGCGCCAGCTGGAGCGGCTCAAAGTCGACGTGATCGAGGCCGGTTTTGCCGCCAGCTCAAACGGTGATTTTGAATGTGTCAAAGCCATTGCAGAGGCTATCAAAGACTCGACCATCTGCTCGCTGGCCCGGGCCAATGACCGCGATATTGCACGTGCTGCCGAAGCATTGAAGCCTGCAAAATCAGGTCGACTGCATCTTTTTCTGGCAACCAGCGCGCTGCACATGGAAAAAAAGCTTCGTATGACGCCCGACCAGGTCTTTGAGCAAGCCAGGCTTTCAGTGCGTTTTGCGCGTAACTTGATGTCCGACATCGAATTCAGCCCCGAAGACGGTTACCGCTCAGATCCTGATTTCTTGTGCCGGGTGCTTGAGGCCGTGATCAACGAAGGTGCTACCACCATCAACGTGCCTGATACTGTGGGCTATGCGGTTCCAGAGCTGTACGGCAACTTCATCAAGAATTTGCGCGAACGTATTCCGAACAGCGACAAAGCCGTCTGGTCAGTGCATTGCCACAACGATTTGGGTATGGCAGTGGCCAATTCGTTGGCCGGCGTCAAGATTGGTGGTGCACGTCAGGTCGAATGCACGATCAATGGTCTCGGTGAACGGGCTGGTAACTGCTCACTTGAAGAAATTGTCATGGCTGTTAAAACACGCAAGGACTATTTCGGTCTTGATATGGATATCGAGATCAAGCATATTCTGGCCACCAGCCGCATGGTGAGCCAAACGACTGGTTTTGTAGTGCAACCCAACAAGGCCGTGGTTGGGGCCAACGCCTTTGCCCACGCCTCGGGCATTCACCAGGACGGCGTGCTTAAGGCGCGAGACACCTATGAAATCATGCGTGCTGAAGACGTCGGCTGGAGCGCCAACAAAATAGTTCTGGGCAAGCTCAGTGGGCGCAACGCGTTTAAGCAGCGCCTGCAAGAACTGGGTGTCGCCATGGAAAGCGAGCTTGACATCAACAACGCATTCATAAAGTTCAAAGATCTTGCCGATCGCAAGAGTGAGATTTTCGATGAAGACATTCTGGCTTTGGTCAGCGATGAAAGCGTCAGCCATGACAACGAACAATACAGCTTTATTTCTCTGTCCCAACACAGCGAAACTGGTGAACGACCCCAGGCGAGCGTGGTTTTCTCGGTGCAGGGCAAGGAGGTCAAAGGTCAATCGGACGGCAATGGTCCGGTGGATGCTTCGCTCAAGGCGATCGAGTCACACGTCAAAAGCGGTGCCGAGATGGTGCTTTATTCTGTGAACGCCATTAGTGGCTCAACAGAAAGCCAGGGAGAAGTTACTGTGCGTTTGCAAAATAGTGGGCGTGTTGTCAATGGTGTCGGCTCTGACCCGGATATTGTGGTGGCGTCAGCCAAGGCTTATTTGAGTGCGCTGAACAAACTTCAAAGTAAAGCTGACCGGGTAGCCGCACAGGGCTAGTGTTACAAGTCTTCTGAAATAATCCCTTTATATTCAAGGACTTAGCCTGTTTTTGTAGGGTCCACTGCGGTTACAGGCCTTAAACTAGTTCCAATTAAGTGTGTTTTTAGGAAAGTCACGCAAGCATTTGATATTGCGTGACTTTTTCTATTTGTATACACTCCAACTACCTTTCCCAAATGCAACTCATGCACACCACCATGCCCACACAGATTTTCAATCGAGCATTAAAAATCGCTGGTTTTTTGGCATTAATCACCGCTCTAGCGATTCCCGCGGCTCAGGCTGCGACCGTTAAAAAGACGGGTGTGAAAAAGCATTCAGTAACAAAAACAATATCTAAAAAATCGGTTTCTTCTCGCAAGAGCGCGCAGTTTGTATCGGGCGTCAAACGTAAGCCCGTGATCCGCACCATCGTGGCGGCTAAACCTTCTTTCGGCCAGATCGCCGGTTTGCACGGTGCGCAGGATGCGCTTGATCTGAAGTCCAGTGTGGCGCTGGTTATTGATCAGGACACACGTGAAGTACTTTTCAGCAAAAACGACCATGCCGTTCTGCCGATTGCCTCATTGACCAAGTTGATGACGGGCGTGATCGTGAGCGCTGCCAAGCTCCCAATGGATGAAGTGATAACCGTAACGCAAGATGACGTAGATACTGAGAAAGGCAGCAGTTCACGTCTGAAGGTTGGCACTTCGCTCACACGCGGCCAGCTGCTACATCTGGCTTTGATGTCTAGCGAAAACCGGGCAGCGCATGCATTAGGCCGTACCTACCCAGGTGGTTTGTCAACATTTGTCGGTCTCATGAATGCCAAGGCCAGGTCGCTCGGCATGAAGGACACCAGCTACGTTGAGCCTACTGGCCTGTCCAGCCGCAACCAGTCGAGTGCGCAAGACCTCGCCACGTTGGTCAATGCGGCGCATGGTGACTCCATGCTGCGTGAATTGACGACATCGCCTGGCTACCAGGTCGCTGTGGGCAGCCGGACATTGCAGTACAACAACACCAATCGTCTGGTAAAAAACCCGGAGTGGGACATTGGCCTGCAAAAAACTGGCTACATTTCCGAAGCAGGACAATGCCTTGTGATGCAGACCAAAATTGCTGGACGTAAACTGATCATGGTGTTTCTGGACTCTGCTGGCAAGTTAAGCCGCCTGGGCGATGCCGAACGTGTGCGCCGCTGGGTTGAAGCCAATCCTGTTACCGACCGCAAAGTCAACATCAGCGCCTCTGCCAAGCAGGTCAACGGGTAAGGGCGGCTTGATCGACGGGTAATCGGCAACATTTAACCTGCCTTGACAATCTTGGCTACGCTTGCTATTTAATTCATAGCGGTGGAGACATAAAAAACAGGCGCCAAGCCCCATTTTTTATTTTGATTTGTAACCCAGCGCTGCTGAAATTTCGTTTGCGGTTGCTTGCAGCTTGGGCAGCCAGTGCTCGTCCAGCCGATCCGCTGGGGCCGAGATCGACAAGCCTGCCACCAGTTTGTTCTGGTCGTCATAAATGCCTGCCGCCATGCACCGCACGCCCAGCTCCAGCTCTTCGTTGTCGCGTGCTATGCCGTACTGCCGCGCCTTCGATAACTCCCGCTCAAGCACCGACAGCTGCGTGATGCTGTTGCGCGTCTGGCCAGACAACCCCGTACGGGTTGCGTAAGTGCGCAAACGCTGCGGGTCATCAAAGGCCAGAAACAGCTTGCCCACCGACGTTAAATGCAGCGGCGCCCGCCCGCCGATGGCCCGCACAACCTGCATGCCTGAGCGCTCGCTGTAGGCGCGCTCCACGTAAATAATTTCGTCGCCCTGGCGCATGCTCAGATTGACGGGCTGTTGCGTGAGTTTGTGCAAGTCGCGCATGGGTATCAGCGCCGCATCACGCACATTCAGGCGGGCTTTCACCAGATTGCCCAGCTCGAGCAGACGCATGCCCAGCCTGTAATTGCCCGCTACCGGGCGGTCTACAAAGCGGCCCGTGACCAAGTCATTCAATATGCGATGGGTTGTTGAAGGGTGGAGGCCCGATTTTTCACTGATTTCCTTGAGCGACATGGCCTCTTCACGATTAGCCAGAATTTCGAGCAAAGTGAAGATGCGTTCGATGACCTGAACGGTTGGCGTTGCAGGGGTGGTGGTTTCAGGCTTGGTCATGTGCAGGCTTTCTGCAGCAAATTTTACACTGTGAAATTAAGCTGCACCCTATGAGGCCATCAGGTCATGACTCTGCGGCGAGTATCCATTGGTCATTTACCCGTATTTCATGGGGTTTGAAGCCGGCCTTGTAGCTCATCTTCGGGCTTTGGGCAATCCAGTAGCCCAAATACACATAGGGCAGCGCAAGGCGCTTCGCCTGCCCGATTTGCCACAGCACGCTGTAGTTGCCATAGCTGGCTTGCGCGTCAGGCGCATAAAACGTGTAAACAGCAGAAATACCGTCTTCCAGCACATCCAGAATCGACACCATTTTGAGTGCGCCCGCCTCACCATTCGACAAGAGCTCACGAAACTCCACCAGGCGCGAATTGACCCGGCTTTGCAGTAAAAATTGGGTGTACTGGTCAATGCTGTCGTGGTCCATGCCACCGCCTGCGTGGCGGCTGTTCTGGTAGCGCAGATACAGTTGGTAGTGCTCTTGCACAAAGCACAGCTTGAGCACGCGCACAGACAACGCCTGGTGGCGACTCCAGGCCCGACGCTGGCTTTTGTTTGGCTTGAATGGGTTCACCGGTACCCGCAATGGCACGCAGGCCTGACAGCCATCGCAGTAAGGCCGGTAGGTAAACATGCCACTGCGCCGGAATCC